>DATLTH010000215.1:0-13211 GCA_035533695.1 Allostellaceae bacterium
GCCCTCGCGAATGCCCCCTCCACCATGCTGCGCATGGTCCCCCTCCCCCGCCTCGCGGGGGAGGAACTGGTTCGTGCGCGCGACGCGCACTCCAGTGATGCCGGGTACTAGCCGACCGAGCCTAAAATCGTCTCGCTTTAACGCGAGAAGCGGCAGCAACCCAGCGCTCTTTTTCGCTTTAGCGGAATTTTAATACCGGATCTGTTTTATAGATTGTACGTCACCCGGTACGAAGGACTGCACCGAGCGGGGTGGTCAAATGCGGGATCGAATCATCAGTCGCGACACCCAGGAGCTACTGGTGGGCACGTGGGTCGGGGTGTCCCTGATCGCCGACACGCTGGTCAGGGAGGGAGTCATCGAGCGCGAAGCGCTCGCAGCGCCACTCGCCGAGGCGGCGATGCTGGCCAAAGGGCATCGCCGGGCGGCCCTGGCCGCTTTGCTATTCCTGATTGATACCGCGTTCACCTGATTGATACTGGGTTCGACAATCGGCCCTGCGACTACCGTCAGCAGGATGCCGATATCGAGGGGTTGAAGGAGGCGGACGCCTATCCGGCGATGCCCGAGGACGGCTATGGCTGGGAAAAGCTGTTCAGCGAACGCATGTGCCGTCATTTTCGCGAAGATTTCGGCCTCGAAACGCGGGTCGCGCGCTATCACAACGTCTACGGCCCGCATGGCACCTGGGACGGCGGGCGTGAGAAGGCGCCGGCGGCGATCTCGCGCAAGGTGGCGATGGCGGCGCTCGGCGGCAGGCACGAGATCGACATCTGGGGCGACGGCCTGCAGACCCGCAGCTTCATGTATATCGACGATTGCGTGACGGGCACGCAGAGGCTGATGCAATCGGACTGCCGCGAGCCCATCAATATCGGCAGCGACGAGATGGTCAGCGTCAATCGGCTGGTCGACATCGTCGAGGACATTGCCGGCGTGAAGCTGAAGCGGCGCTACCAGCTCGATGCGCCCAAGGGAGTGCGCGGCCGCAACAGCGACAATACCCTGATCCGCGACGTGCTGGGCTGGGCGCCCTCGATCAGCTTGCGCGACGGAATGGAGCGGACCTATCGCTGGGTGTACGACCAGGTAAAGGCCCGCGCCGAAGGCCGCCCGTTCAGCGGCGGCATCGATCACTCGACGCGCTGATCGGGGGTTTGCCGCCCGGCGCGTCTTCTCTGAGGGGTTCGCCGCCGGCGGTTTCGCGGGCCAGATCGATCCGGGCTTCCGCCACAGCGACATGATGCAAAAAGGCCGCATTGAGCGGCCTTTTTTCGTCTAAGCGATTGATATTATTTGGTAGCGGGAGAGGGATTTGAACCCCCGACCTTGGGATTATGATTCCCCTGCTCTAACCAACTGAGCTACCCCGCCGGAGGCCCGCATATAGGGGAAGGCCGGAGCAGGGTCAAGTTCGCCCCCGGTTCGCCCCCGGTTCGCCCCCGGTTCGCCCAGCGGGGGCACGGGGCCGGCCAAGAGGCGCCGTGCGGTCACGCCGGGGCGGTGTCGCCACGGCGGATCCAGCCGCCGCCGAGCAGCCGCTCGCCGTCGTAGAGCACCGCCGCCTGGCCGGGAGCGACCGCGCCCGCCGGCATGTCGATCGCGAGTTCGGCTTCGGCGCTCGCGCGATCGCCCGGATGCAACGTCGCCGCCACCGGCCTCTGCGCCGAGCGCAGCCGGGCGGCCACCCGCACGCCCTGCCCGGCGGTCAGCGCGGGTCCGAGCCAATTCAATTCGGCGAGGCGAACGCGGGTCTCGGCGAGGGCGCGGCGCGGGCCGACCACGACTTTCCGGCTTTCCGCCTCGATGCGCAGCACGTACAGCGGCATCGCTGCAGCGATGCCCAGCCCCTTGCGCTGGCCGACGGTAAAATGGGCGATCCCGTGGTGACGCCCGAGCACGTGCCCCGCTTCGTCGACGATGTCGCCGGGCAGGCCGGATTCGGGCCGCAGCCGGGTGACAAGCCCGGCATAGGACCCTTGCGGCACAAAACAGATGTCCTGGCTGTCCGGCTTGTCGGCGACCGGCAATCCGAGTTCGCGCGCCACGTCCCGGGTCTCGTCCTTGGCCAATGCCCCCAGCGGAAAGCGCAGGAAGGCGAGTTCGTCATGGGTCGTGCGATAGAGGAAATAGCTCTGGTCGCGCGCCGGGTCGCGGGCGCGGTGCAATTCCGGACCGTCGGGCCCGGCAAGGCGGCGGGCATAATGGCCGGTCGCCAAGGCGCTGGCGCCGAGGTCACGGGCGGTCGCGAGCAGGTCGCGGAACTTGATGCGCTCGTTGCAGCGGATGCACGGGACCGGCGTCTCGCCGCGGCGGTAGCTGTCGACAAAATCGTCGATCACCGCCGCGCGGAACCGCGCCTGGTAATCGAGCACGTAATGCGGGATGCCGAGGTGGCCGGCGACCCGCGCCGCGTCGCGCACATCCTGCCCGGCGCAGCAGGCGCCCTTGCGCCCGGTGGCGGCGCCGTGGTCGTAGAGCTGCAAGGTAATGCCGACGACATCGAACCCGGCCTGCGCGAGTAGCGCCGCGGTCACCGACGAATCGACACCGCCCGACATCGCGACGACGATGCGGTGGTCGGCGGGGTTGCCCGCGAGGTCGGGGTCGGCGAGGTCGAAATCGGCGAGCGGGATCGTCATGCCGCCGCCAGCCCCATCTGCCAGAAATCGGCCTCGAGCCGGGCCGCCGTCGCGAATGTCGCGGCCAGCGCGGGAAAGCGCCCCTCGCCGCCCCGCCGGGCGAAGGCGTCGTCGAGCGCCGCGGCGGCGTCCTGCGCCAGGCTCTGGTATTCGGCGCCGGCGTACATGGCGAGCCATTCGCGGTAGGGATTGCCGTCCTGCCTTGTCGCCGGGTCGGCCACGCGCTCGGCGGCGATCTCGGCATAGCCGACGATGCACGGCGCCAATGCCACTTCAAGGTCGAGCCGGTCGCCGGCCAATCCGCGATCGAGGACGAAGCGGGTGTAGGCGATGGTTTCCAATGCTTCGGGCTCCGCCGCGATCTCCGCTTCGGAGAGGCCCCAGCCGCGGCAATAGTCGATGTGCAGCCCGATCTCGACATCGAGCGTCGCCGCCACCAGCGAGTGCGCCCGGCGCATCTCGGCAAGATTGTCGGACTTGTAGACCGCCAGCCCCCAGGCGCGGGCGAAGTGCAGCAGGAACCGGTAATCCTGCACCAGATAATGGCGGAACGCGGCCTCCGGCAGGTCGCCCCGGGCCAGCCGCAAGACGAATTCGTGCCGCGTATAGGCCTGCCAGGTGCCGCCCGCGGCGGCGACCAGGCGCTGGAACAAGCCGCCCGTCATCGCTCAGCCGCGCAGCAGGTTGCGGGTGCTCGCCGGCAATCGCACGGTAAGGCCGTCGAGTTCTTCGGTGATGATGATCTGGCAGCCGAGCCGCGAGGTCGCGGTCAGCCCGAAGGCGAGGTCGAGCATGTCTTCTTCGTCGTCCGTTGCCTCCTTCAACAATTCGTACCATTCCGGGTCGACGATCACATGGCAGGTCGAGCAGGCAAGCGATCCCTCGCACGCGCCCTCGATGTCGATGTCGTTCTTGTGCGCGATCTCCAGCACCGAGAGGCCGAGCGGCGCCTCGACCTCGCGGCGCGCGCCGTCGCGCTGGATGAAGACCATCTTCGGCATCGGCTGCTCGTCTACGGCGCGGCGGGTCGCGGCTGGAGGTCTTCGGCGAGGATCGCGGCGGCGAGCGCCGGCATCGCGCCGGCATCGAGATCGTCGCGCCCGACGAGGCGAAGCACCGCGAGGCCGGCCGCCTCGCCGGCCGCGAGCAGGCGCGCCGCAAATCCCGCATCGGGCGTCGCCGCGACGGCGACAACGGCGTGCGTCACCGGCTGGGCCAGGGCGCGCTCGGCACGCAATCGCGCCCCCTCGAAGAGATCGCGCCACGCCTCGTCCGGCGCCGCCGGCGACGGCACGGCCAGGTCGAGCGTGAAACCGTCGCGGTCGGCGAGCGCGACCGCGTTGCCGCCGACCGCTACGGCCACCTCGGCCTGGGCGCCGCCGATATCGATGCCGACTGCCACGCCGGGTGCGTCCGGGTCGGCGGGGGAGCCGTCCGGCTCCTCGATCTGAAACAGCTTCACATGCCTGGTTCCTGAATGCTCGCTTCACTCTAGCATGAACAATGCGGACGGGCGCCGTCATCGTGCCCGGCTAAGTGGGAGCGCCGATCGGAAAAGGCCAGGGCGCATTGCGGTGCGCCCGGCCCTGTCGATAATCTGTCTGATGGACTTCGATCTCTCCGACGAACAGCGTGCCTTCCAGGAAACCGCGCGGCAATTCGCCCAGGAGGAATGGCTGCCCCATGCGCCCGGCTGGGACGAGCGCGAGGAGTTCCCCGCGGCGGCATTGCGCAAGGCGGCCGCGCTCGGCTTTGCCGGGATCTATGTTGGCGACAAATTCGGCGGCAGCGCGCTCTCGCGGCTCGACGCGACGATCATCTTCGAGGAATTGGCGACCGCCTGCGCATCGACCGCCGCCTTTCTGTCGATCCACAACATGGCATCGTGGATGATCGACCGCTTCGGCAACGAGGCGCAGCGCGCCCGCTTCCTGCCCCCTTTGATGACGATGGAGCATTTCGCCAGCTACTGCCTGACCGAGCCGGGCAGCGGCTCGGACGCCGCGGCCTTGCAGACGCGCGCCCGGCGTGACGGCGACGATTACGTGCTCAACGGCACCAAAGCGTTCATCTCGGGCGGCGGCCGCAGCGACCTCTACGTGACGATGGTGCGCACCGGCGACGCCGGCCCCAGTCAGAACAAGGCGGGCGGCATCTCGTGCCTGGTCATCGAGAACGGCACGAAGGGCCTCTCTTTCGGCAAGCCCGAGCGAAAGCTCGGCTGGCACAGCCAGCCGACGGCGATGGTAATGTTCGAGGATTGCCGTGTGCCGGTCGCCAACCGGCTGGGGGTCGAGGGCGAGGGGTTTGCGATCGCGATGATGGGGCTCGACGGCGGCCGCCTCAACATCGGGGCCTGCTCGCTGGGCGGCGCCCGCGCCTCGTTCGAGGCGGCGCGCGCCTACATGCTGGAGCGCCGCCAGTTCGGCACAAGGCTCGCCGATTTCCAGGCCTTGCAGTTCAAGCTCGCCGATATGGCGACCGACCTCGACACCGCGCGCCTCCTCTTGCGCCGCGCCGCGGTGAGCCTCGACAAGGGCGACCCCGACGCCACCCTCCATTGTGCGATGGCGAAGCGCCTCGCCACCGATGCCGGCTTCCATGTCGTCAACGAAGCTTTGCAATTGCACGGCGGCTACGGCTACCTCAAGGACTTCGGAATCGAGCGCTATCTGCGCGACCTGCGCGTCCACCAGATCCTCGAAGGCACCAACGAGATCATGCGCGTCATCATCGCCCGAAGGCTGCTGCGGCAGTAGCAGTAGAAGCCGGAGGAAGCGCGTCGGATGGGCTGAGCGTGGCGAAGCCCATCACCGATGCGGCAGACGATGGGCTTCGCTGCGCTCAACCCATCCTACCGATAGACGGCTCGTGGTAATCGAGCGCATGATCCCGTGAACCGATCGCCCAGCGAGGAGGGCTTTTCATGTCCGTGCAAGACGTCGATTTCACCGGCGGCATCAGCTGGCCGTCGAACGGCATCAGCGAGGTGCCGTTTCGCCTCTATACCGATCCCGCGCAGTACGCCCTCGAGCAGGAGCGGATCTTCAAGGGGCCGACCTGGAACTATCTGTGCCTGGCGGGCGAGATCCCCGAAGCCGGCGACTGGGTCGCCACGACGATCGGCGAGGTTGCGGTCATCGTCGCGCGCGGGGCCGACGGCGCGATCAACGCCTTTGTCAACCGCTGCGCCCATCGCGGCAATTTGCTGTGCCTGACCAATAACGGCCACGGCAAGGAGATCACCTGCATCTATCACGGCTGGAGCTACGACCTCGAAGGCCACCTGACCGGGGTCGCGTTCGAAAAGGGCGTCCGGCGCGAGGGCGGCATGCCGCCGGAATTCCACAAGGACGACCATCATCTGCAACGGCTGCGCGTGGGCGAGATCGCCGGCCTCGTCTTCGCCACCTTCAGCGCGGAGGTGGAGGATGTCGAAAGCTATTTCGGACCCCTCGTGGTCAGCGGCATCCGCCGGGTGCTGAACCGCCCGGCCCAGATCATCGGGCGCAGCACCCAGGTGTTGCCGAACAATTGGAAGCTCTATTTCGAGAACACCAAGGACACCTACCACGCCTCGATCCTGCACGCCTTTCTGACGACGTTCCGGATCAACCGGCTGTCGCAGCCCGGCAGCATCAATATCGACGAGTCGGGCGGCCACCATTTCAGCCAGGCCAAGCTCGACTACGCGGCCGAGGACGCCGAATACAAGGCGGCGGCGCTGCGCTCCGACACCGACTTGAAGCTGCAGGACAACTCCGTCGTCGAATCGGTTGACGAATATGGCGACAGCGTCTCGGTGCAGATCCTGACCGCGTTTCCCAACCTGGTATTGCAGCAGATCCGCAACACAATCGCGGTACGGGTGTTGCGGCCGCGCGGCGTCGATCGCTCCGAACTCGACTGGGTGCATCTCGGGTTCGCCGACGACACGCCGGAGATGACCGAGCGCCGCCTGCGCCAGGGCAATCTGGTCGGCCCGGCCGGCTATATCGCATTGGAAGACGGCTGCGTCGGCGGCTTTGTGCAGCGCGCGCTGCATTACAACGACGACGATTCGGGCGTTGTGATGATGGGCGGGCACGAGGCGCAGTCGCAGGCCTTCCGCGCCAGCGAGGCGGCGATCCGCGGCTTCTGGAAGAAATACCGCGCGCTGACCGGCGCCTGAGCAGGCGTCGCTCGCATGGACGATCCCGCACTGCGGCTGGGCGTCGAAGAGCTCCACGCCGCCTATGCCGACTGCATCGACGACGACCGGCTAGAGGAATGGCCGGATTTCTTTGTCGAGAATTGCCGCTACCTGATCACCAGCCGCGACAGCCACCGCGAAGGGCTGCGCCACGGCATCATCTACTGCGCCTCGCGCGGCATGCTGGCCGACCGGGTCATGGCCTTGCGCCGCGCCAACATTTTCGAGCCGCACCACTACCGCCATATCGTCGGACCGGCGCGCATCGGCCGGGTCGAAGCCGGGGTGGCCGAGGCGCGCGCCAATTTCCTCGCGGTTCGCATCATGCACGACGGCGACAGCCAGCTGTTCGCCACCGGGCGCTATCTCGACCGCATCGACATCGGCGAGCTGCCCTTTCGCTTTATCGAGCGCCTCGTCGTGCTCGACAGCCGGAAGGTCGACACGCTCCTGGTGATCCCTCTGTAACCTTCGCCCTACCCTCACGTTCGTGGCCGGGCTCGGCCCGGCCATCCACGAGACGCAAGGAATGGCCACCGGCTGGCTGTATATGATGACGAACCGCCCAAATGGTGTCATCTACACTGGGGTGACCGATAATCTCGCGCGTCGTGCCTGGGAACATCGGGAAGGTGTGGTTGACGGATTTACCAAACGCTATGCTTTGAAACGCCTCGTGTACTTCGAGCAATATGACGACATCCGGGATGCGCGGCAACGTGAGCAGAACATAAAACACTATCCGCGGGCCTGGAAGGTACGCCTGATCTTGCTAAACAACCCGAATTGGAACGATCTATACAACCGGTTAGCGTGATCTCGTGGATAGCCGGGCCAAGCCCGGCCAGGAACGATTGGGGTTGCATTTGTGAATGTCTGAAGCCGACGACATCCTGTTCGGCCGCGAAGGCCCGGTCGCCACCGTCACCCTCAATCGGCCGCAGGCGTTGAACGCCTTTACCCTCGGCATGTACCGGCGTTTCGCTCCGATATTGCGTGCCTGGGAGGACGATCCGACGGTTCGCGCGGTGCTGATCCGCGGTGCCGAGGGGCGCGCGTTCTGCGCCGGAGGCGACGTCCGGGCGATCTACGAAGCCGGGCGCGGCATTGCCGGCGACCCGGCGCTGACCTCGGTGTTCTTCCGCGAGGAATACGAGCTGATCCGGCATATCCACCGCTATCCGAAGCCGTATATCGCGATCATCGACGGCATCACGATGGGCGGCGGCGCCGGGGTGTCGGTCAACGGAAGCTACTGCATCGCCACCGAGCGCACGATGCTGGCGATGCCGGAGACCGGCATCGGCCTCTTCCCCGATGTCGGCGCGACCCGGTTTCTCAACCTATGCCCGGGCCATATCGGGCGTTACCTCGGGCTGACCGGGGCGCGGCTCGGGCCGGCCGATGCGCTCTATTGCGGCGTCGCCACGCATTTTGTGGCGCGCGAGCATGTGGCCGGCCTGGTCGAGGCGCTGGTGCGGAATCCGAAGATCGACGAGGCGCTCGCCGCGGCCGCCGGGGATCCCGGTGTGGCGCCGCTGACGGCGCGACGAGACGCGATCGACCGCTGTTTCGCCGGCAATTCGCTCGAAGCGATCCTCGATGCGCTGGCGCGGGAGGGCGCGGCGGGCGGCAGCGACGCCGCATGGGCCGCCGGAACCCGCAGCGGGTTGCTGGCCAAATCGCCGACCAGCCTGAAGATCACGTTGCGGCAATTGACCCTCGGCCGCGGCTTTGACATCGAAGCGGCGCTGGCGCTCGAATACCGGCTGACCCAGCATTGCATGCAGGGGCACGATTTCTACGAAGGCGTGCGCGCGGCCTTGGTCGACAAGGACCAATGCCCGCACTGGCAGCCGGCCACCCTCGCCGAGGTCACCGACGCGATGGTCGATGGCTATTTCGTGCCGCTCGGCGAGAATGAGCTGCGGTTCGATTGAACAGGGAGACAGCGCCATGGCGACGATCGGCTTTATCGGGCTCGGCAACATGGGCGCCCCGATGGCGGCCAATCTGGTCAAGGCGCAACACCATGTGACCGGGTTCGACGTGGTTGCGGCGCCGAAGGCGGCCCTAGCCGAGCGCGGCGGGCATGCCGCCGCCAGCGCGATCGAGGCGGCCGGCGCCGGCGACATCGTGGTCACGATGCTGCCGGCCGGCCCGCAGGTGCGCCAGGTCTATCTCGGCCCCGACGGGGTCATCGCCCGGGCGCGTCCCGGCGCGCTGCTGATCGACTGCTCGACGATCGATGTCGAGACCGCGCGCGCCGTCGCCGCCGCCGCCGCCGAGAAGGGCCTGCAGATGCTCGATGCGCCGGTTTCGGGCGGCACAATCGGCGCCGACGCGGGGACGCTGACCTTCATGGTGGGGGGCGAGGCCGCCGCCTTCGCCCGCGCCGAGCCCTTGCTGCGCGCGATGGGGCGCACGATCGTCCACGCCGGCCCGGCTGGCAGCGGCCAGACCGCCAAGATCTGCAACAACATGATCCTCGCCGCCTCGATGATCGCGGTGTGCGAGGGTTTTGCGCTCGCCGAGAAGCTCGGGCTGCCGGCCCAGACATTGTTCGACATCTGCAGCACGTCCACCAGCCAGTGCTGGGCGATGACCGGCTATTGCCCAGTGCCGGGGCCGGTGCCGGCGGCGCCATCCAACCGCAACTACGCCGCCGGCTTCACCGCGGCGAACATGCTGAAGGATTTGCGCCTGGCGCAGCAGGCCGCCGGCGCCACCGCGGCGGCGACGCCATTGGGCGCGGCAGCGGCCAATCTTTATCAGCTCTACGTTGATAGCGGCGCCGGTGGGCTCGACTTTTCCGGCATCATGCAGTTCCTCAACCGCACCATACCCGCAAAATGACAACGGAATTTTAACGAAACTAGCCTTAAATCTTCGTTCACGGTCCCGATGCGAGGCGGTTATGACAAACGGGTATCTCGAGGCGATCTCGCTGGTCGAACGACTTCACCGGCATTTTCTTGAGGTCGTCAAGCTCGAGCTCGACGGGCTCGGCATTCACGACATCAACAACGTCCAGGGCCTGATGCTGTTCAACATCGGCGACGCGGAGATGACCGTCGGCGAATTGACGTTGCGCGGCTGCTACCTCGGCTCGAACGTCTCCTATAACGTTAAGAAGATGGTGGAGAACGGCTATCTGGCGCAGGAGCGCTCGGTGCACGATCGCCGCTCGATCCATGTCAAGCTGACCGACAAGGGTCGCGAGTTGCGCGACCGGCTGACCGGCATGCACCAGCGGCACGTCGAGTTGCTGGGGCAGACCAACATCACCGACGCCGATCTGCAAACCGTCATCGTGACCCTGCGCCGGCTCGAGCGGTTCTGGGTGCGCGCCAGCGATCTGGTGCAGCGGCCCGGGCAATTCGCCGCCTGAGCCGACCCGCGGCATTTTGGGGGCAATACGCTTCGGACGATAGGATTAATACCCGAGTCAGCTTGCGCCGAGTCACTCGCTGTTCAGGCACGCACGCTTAAAAATCCGCCTTCCCGGCGAAAGCCGGGACCCACTCGTCAACAGCTCGAACGCGGATTGGTGGGTCTCGGCTTTCGCCGGCAAGGCGGATTGAAATTGAGTTCTTATCCGAGCGCTCAATACAATCTGACTTTGGTATAAGTTTGTCCGAGTACCGCAACGGGCTCAGCTGAGTCATACTCCCTCCCCGACCGGGTTTTGGGCTGTCGGCAAAGGAGTATCGAATGAGCGAAGGCTTGCCCGTCGATGCGCTGTCGCTTCGCGATGAGGTGATGGCGAAATATCGCGATGTCGCCGTCAATCCGCACGGCGCCTACCACTTTCATACCGGCCGACCGCTCGCTCGGCGCCTGGGGTACCCCGAGGCCGTTGTGGCTCGGATGCCGGAAAGCGCGATCGAGGCATTTGCCGGTGTCGGCAATCCGTTTTCGCTTGGCGCTGCGATGCCGGGGGAGCGGATCGTCGATCTCGGGTCGGGCGGTGGCTTCGACTGTTTTGTCGCTGCCGAACAGGCGGGAGCCGAGGGTCAGGTCGTCGGTGTCGACATGACGGACGAAATGCTGCAACGCGCCCGTTCGGCAGCAACCGCGATGGGTCTCGGCAATGTCGAGTTTCGGGCGGGGCTGATCGAGGATTTGCCCGTTGAGACGGGCTGGGCCGATGTCGTCATCAGCAACGGGGTCATCAACCTCTGTGCCGACAAGCGTCGTGTTTTCGACGAAATCATGCGGGTGCTGCGTCCCGGCGGACGGTTGCAGTTCGCCGATATCGCGACCGGGAAAGCCGTGCCGGAAGCGGCGATCCGCAATATCGATCTGTGGACCGATTGAATTGCCGGCGGCCTGCCGTGCGCAGGCTGGCGGCATATGTTGGAGGAAAGCGGTTTTATCGATATCGCCATAGGCCCGCCGGTTGACACGTTCGGCGGCGCCGGCGGGGAGAGCAAGGCGCGGTTGTTCGAAGTCTACGGCTACGCGTTTTTGGCGCACAAGCCGTGACATCAAACCGAGATCGATATCAGCGGATTGCACCATTCTACGATCTGCTGGACCTGCCGTTTGAGCGGCGGCGATACCGGGCATTGCGGCCGCTGCTCTTTCGCGGCATGGCCGGCCGACTGCTCGACGCCGGCATCGGAACCGGGCGCAACTGCGAGTTCTACCCGCCAGAGGCGGTTGTCTCCGGGATCGACATAAGTCCGGCAATGCTGGCGCGGGCGCACGACCGCTGTCCGACCCTGGCGGCGGGCGGGCGGCTCTATCAGATGGACGTAACCGCGCTGAAGTTCCCCACCGGCTCATTCGATGCGGCGGTGGCGACCTTCCTGTTCTGCGTTCTGCCCGAGCCGCTCCAGGTGCCGGCTCTTCGCGAGCTTGGACGCGTCGTCAAACCGGGCGGCATGATCCGGCTCCTGGAGTACGTACGCCCGCGAGCTACCCTGCGGCGGATCGTCTCGTACATCTGGCAGCCATGGATTGCCTGGGCTTACGGCGCGAGCTTCGACCGTCATACCGATCGGCATGTTCCTGCGGCCGGCCTCGAACTCCTCGAAAGCCGCTTCGTGGTCGATGATTTGGTACAGTTGCTCACCGTTCGCGTCCCTTACGGCGAAGTGGCTTAGCACAATATTTTTAAGGTGACGGGGCGGCGGCGGACTGCGACCCTGTCGACAGCCGCTACGGAGCTGACGACATGCCGCCCCCCTCTCCTCCCCTCGCCGAACTCGCCCCCGGCCTCTCGGCCACCGGCAAGCTTGACCGCAGCGACATCGAGGCGCTCGCAGCGCAGGGCGTGCGCACGATCATCAACAACCGGCCGGACGGCGAAGACCCGGGTCAGCTCCCCGCCGCCGATGCGCGGCGCCTCGCCGAGGCGCACGGCATCGCCTACCACCATATCCCGGTGACCGCCGCCAGCCTGTCGCGGGCCGATGTCGATGCGTTCGCCCAGGTGCTGGCGACGGCATCGCAGCCGATCGTTGCGCATTGCCGCAGCGGCACCCGCTCGACCCTCTTATGGGCGCTCAGCCGGCTGCGCGACGGCGCCGATCCGTTCGCGCTGGTCGCCGAAGCAGCCCGCCACGGCATCGACATCGCCAGCCTGCCGGCCCTCGCCGCCCGCCTGCGTTAGCCAGGTAGCGACGAGCGCGGCAGCGGGACTGGCCATGCCCGACGATCCATGATAGGTTACATGTAACCATTCGGGGATTTGTCATGGCCTCCGCTTCGAACCCCAAGCCCTCCCGCACGAAGGTGCGGGCACATCGCGAGCGGCTCCGCGCGCAAGGTCTGCGCCCGATCCAGATTTGGGTGCCGGATGTGCGCTCGCCCTCTTTTCGTTCCGAGGCGCATCGCCAATCGGCGGCCATCGCGTCCAGCGCCCATGCGAAGGAGGATCAAGCATTCATCGACGCGATCTCGGCCGTCGAGTTCGACAATCGCGGCGATGAATGAAACGAGGCGACATTTGGACCGTCGCCGGTGGCCAGGACTACGCAGGCAAGCCGCGCCCGGTGGTTGTCGTCCAGGACGATAGTTTCGACGCGACGGACTCCATCACCATCTGCGCCTTCACCACGGACGAGACCGACGCGCCGCTGTTCCGACTGCCCGTGGAGCCGAGCGAACGCAACGGTCTGCGAGTGGCGTGCCGTTTGATGGTGGACAAGATCACCACTGTCCCGAAAACCAAGGTCGGCGCGCGGATCGGCCGGCTGGACGACGAGGATATCCTGCGGCTCAATCGGGCCGTGCTGGTTTTCCTCGGGCTGGCAGTCTCGCCACGGAACAAGCAAGGAGCGTGAAACCGGCCAAGCCCGACGTTCGCGGTTCTGTTCTGAACTGGCGGAGGGAGCGGGATTCGAACCCGCGATGGAGTTGCCCCCATA
>DATLTH010000216.1:0-3973 GCA_035533695.1 Allostellaceae bacterium
ACTTGATGTCGTCGATCGCGGTCGGCGAAACCCTGGCGACCAGCGCGCGGACCTCGTCATCCGACAGCCGAAAACTCGCCGGCGACCATTTGTCGAATTTTTCCGACAATTCGCGCACCGCCGCGTCGCCGCGCGCCTTGACGTCGGCGATGATCGCTTCGACCGTGGCGCGCACCTTGGCGTCCGCCTCGTCCTGGCTGCCGGCCAGCGCGGCCGTCTTGATGTGGCGCGGCATCGGGTCCTCCTCGCTCCGCCTGTTTCTCCTGTTTCTATCAGGCTTTTATCAGGCGCTGCCTCCTAAATCGGTATCGCGCATGTCTTGACACAAGGCCGAAATGCGGCTGAAATTCTTATGAAATTTTTCGGAAATTTCTGCCGTAGAGCACTTGAATGAGGTCCGAAGCGGACGCGGCCTACAAATTCGACCGTTTTATTCTGCACGTTGAGCGCGGCGCGCTGTTGGCGGACGGTGTAGGGCGCGCCCTTCGGCCCAAATCTTTCGCGCTGCTGCGGCATTTTGTCGAAAACCCCGGGCGCCCGATCGACCGCGACGAGATCATGGACGCGGTCTGGCCCGAAATCTTTGTCAGTGACGACAGCATTGCCCAGTGCGTGCGGGATATCCGCCGCGCCCTCGACGACGGCGAGCACCAATTGTTGCGCACGCTGCCGCGGCGCGGCTATTTGCTGACGGCTCAGGTGACGCCGGAGCCCGGACAGCCCGTGGCCCCGCCGCCGCTCCCCGACAAGCCGTCGATCGCGGTATTGCCGTTCCAGAATATGAGCGGCGACCCGGCGCAGGAATATTTCGTCGACGGCATGGTCGAAGAGATCATCACCGCGCTCAGCCGCATCCGCTGGCTGTTCGTCATCGCGCGCAACTCTAGTTTTACCTACAAGGGCCAGTCTCCCGACGTTGGCCGAGCGCCTGACGGGCCGGGAGCCGAAGGCGTCAACCGTCGGAAGGTCACCTTTGGGTCCGATTTTTGCCCAGCCCGCGAGCCTCATTCGGTCGAAGCCGACCTTCGCGCATCGGTGGCGAGGAGCGCGGCGAGGCGTCGTCGTTGCTCGTTGGGTTCTCTCCCAACACTGATACGGAATATAGCGCTTCCTGACCGTGCTATGGTTGGCCAACGCCCCGCGGAGTGAGGTCAGGGCCATGGCGGCAAACGCGAACCGCGGCTACGGAATCGGCAGGCCGGTTCGACGCAAGGAGGATCTACGGCTGCTGACGGGACGTGGCCGCTATGTCGACGACGTCGCACTGGCAGGTCTCGCCCACGTCGTTTTCGTCCGCTCGCCACATGCGCACGCGCGCATTGTCGCGATTGACACGGGGGCGGCGCTGACCGCGCCCGGCGTCATCGCCGTCTTGACCGGCGCCGACTACCTCGCTGAAGAGCTCGGGCCCATTTGTCACAATCCGGGGCTAAGCCGCGTCCCGGACGTGACCCCACGTGTGCGCGAGGTCGGGCCGATCGCGACGCCGCATTATCCGATGCCGGCCGACCGCGTCCGCTTTGTCGGCGAGCCGGTCGCACTCGTCGTCGCGTCGTCGATTGCCGCCGCGAAGGACGCCGCCGAACTTGTGTCAGTCAGTTACGATCCGCTGCCCGTTCTGGCGCATGCCGCCGACGCGATCGCGCCCGGCGCGTCCGAACTCTGGGACGTCGCGCCCGGCAATTTGTGCCTCAATGTGGAGGTCGGCGACGAAGCGGCGACTGCGGCCGCGTTCGCATGCGGCGCGCATGTCGTACGGCTCGACACTTGGATCCAGCGGGTTACCGGCGTGCCGATGGAGCCTCGCACGAACATCGCCGAGTATGACGCGGCGAGCGGCTGCTACACCTTGCACACCGGCACTGGCCGCGGGGTCGCCGGCTTGCGTGATGATCTGGCTCAGCTGCTCGGCTTGCCGTCCGAGCGGGTGCGGGTCGTCTGCGGCGACATGGGCGGCAATTTCGGTACGCGCAATTTCTTCTACCCCGAATACGCGCTGCTCCCGTGGGCGGCGCGGCGCGCTGAGCGCCCGGTCAAGTGGACCTGCGAGCGCAGCGAGGATTTTCTGAGCGACTATCAGGGTCGCGACCTGACGGTGACAGCCGAGCTCGCGCTCGACGCGGCGGGAAAGTTTCTCGGCGTGCGCGCGAGCAATCTCAGCAATCTGGGCGCTCACGTTGCTTCCTTTGTGTCGTTACAGAAGGGTATGGGGCTGATGTCGGGCGTCTACGACATTCCGGCCGCCTATGTCCGCGGCCGCGGTGCCGTGACCAACACGGTGTCGACGACGCCCTATCGCAGCGCCGGTCGGCCGGAAGTCATGTTTGTGATCGAGCGGCTGATCGATCTCGCGGCCGATCGGCTCGGCCTCGATCCGGTAGCATTGCGCCGCATCAACCTGGTTCCCGCCGCGGCGCAGCCCTACACGAACCCGCTCGGCCTTACCTTTGACAGCGGCGATTATGCCGGCGCGATGGATATGGCGCTGGCACTCGCCGATTGGGCCGGCTTTCCAGCGCGGCGGGAGGAATCGCGGCGACGCGGGCGGCGGCGCGGAATCGGCATCGCCAACTACGTCGAAATCACGACCGGTGCGCCGCGCGAACGCGCCGAGGTTACGGTGTCGCCAACCGGCCGGGTCGAGCTGGTGATGGGCACGATGTCGTCCGGCCAGGGCCACGAGACGAGCTTCGCCCAGCTTGTTGCCGAATGGCTCGGCGTGCCGTTCGAGGCGATCGATTATGTCGCGCACGACACGGCGCGTGTCATCGCCGGCGGCGGCTCGCATTCCGGCCGCTCGATGAAGATCGCGGTCTCGGTCATCGGCCGGGCGACCGACGACATCATCGCCAAGGGTCGGGAGATCGCGGCCCATGTGTTGGAGGCCAGCGTCGCCGACATCGAGTTCGCCGCCGGGCGCTTCCGCGTCGCCGGGACCGACCGGGAAATCGGCATCTTCGAGGTCGCAGGGGCGGCGAGCAGCAGCGATCTGCCGCCGGCGCTGCAGGGGCCGCTCGCGGCGATTTCAGATCAGACCCTGCCGGTTGCCAGCTTCCCCTACGGCACGCAAATCTGCGAGGTCGAGGTCGATCCCGAGACCGGCACGGTCGAAATCGTCCGCTACGCCGCGGTCGACGATGTCGGCCGCGCGGTCAACCCGCTGATCTTGCATGGTCAGACGCATGGCGGCATCGCCCAGGGGGTCGGCCAGGCGCTGCTCGAGGACTGCCATTACGATCCGGCGACCGGCCAGCTCCTGGCGGCGAGCTTTATGGACTATGCGATGCCGCGTGCCGACGTGCTGCCGGCGCTCGCCACCGCGCTCAGCGAGGTGCCGTCGCCGACCAACCGCCTCGGCGTCCGCTCGGGCGGCGAAGGCGGCACGACGCCGGCGCTCGCCGTCGTGATCAACGCGATCGTCGATGCGCTCGCCGAGTTTGGCGTGGAGCACATCGAGATGCCGGCAACGCCGGAACGCGTGTGGCGCGCGATCCGGACCGCCCGCGCTCAGGCGCCCTCGTTGGGATCGGGGTACAGCTTGCCGACGATCCCGGTGACGCCGGGGTGCGATACACCCAGTGAGTAGCGGCCGTCGCGGTCGCGGGCGAGCCGGCCTTCCTCGCGCAGCCGATCGAGCGCGGCGGCGACCTCGCGTCCGTCGTGGCTGCCGATCCCCTCGACAATATCCGCGAAGAACATCGGCCCGTGGCCAAGCGCGGCCTCGACCGACTGGAACCGCGCCGGGCCTTTGAAAACTTTCGCGGCGGCGCGGGTCAGCGGAATGTCGCCGCCGCGGCCGAGCGGCTTGGTGCAATCGAACCCGGCCTTAGCACCGGTGCGCCGCCCCTGCAGCGAGGGGTCCATCGTCATGCCCAGCATGCCGTCGAGCACGACCAGATCCTGGTCGGCCTGGAACCGCGTCCCCAGCGCCCACGAGACCTGGCCCTCGTCACGGATGTCAATGTCGTCGTCG
>DATLTH010000217.1:0-2646 GCA_035533695.1 Allostellaceae bacterium
TCCTGTCGCGTCCGCTGCCCCGAGCGACGCCGAGGGCAGCATGCCGAGCGAGCCGGTCAGCATCGCGGCGCAATCCGACAATATGTCGCCGAACAGATTGCTGGTGACGATCACATCGAACTGCTTGGGCGCGCGCACCAGCTGCATCGCGCAGTTGTCGGCATACATGAACGACAACTCGACATCGGGGTAGTCGGCGTGCACCCGCCGCGCCACCTCGCGCCATAGCACGCCCGATTCCATGACGTTGGCCTTGTCGGCCTCGGTGAGGCGGCGCTGGCGTTTGCGGGCGAGGTCGAAGCCGGCGCGCACGACGCGCTCGATCTCCGCTTCGGTATAGACCTCGGTATTGATCCCGCGCCGGCTGCCGTCGGGCAAGGTTTCGATGCCGCGCGGATCACCAAAATAAATGCCGCCGGTCAACTCGCGCACGATCATCAGATCGAGCCCGGCGACCAGGTCGCGCTTCAGGGCCGAGGCATCGGCCAATGCCTCGAACACCACCGCCGGCCGCAAAATGGCGAACAAATCCAAATCCTTGCGCAGCCGCAGGAGGCCGCGCTCGGGCTGCAACTCGAACGGGAGCGTCTCCCATTTCGGCCCGCCGACCGAGCCGAACAATACCGCATCGGCCGCCATCGCGCGGGCCAGCGTTTCGTCGGTCAGCGGCACGCCCGACGCATCATAGGCGCTGCCTCCGACCAGACCCTCGCTGACCTCGAAGCGGGCGATGCTGCGGCGGTCGAATAATTCGGCGACGCGCATGACCTCGGCCATGATCTCCGGGCCGATGCCGTCGCCCGGCAGGACGAGGATTTTGCGGTTCGAGCCGCTCGCTTGCGCCATTTTCCTGTCCCTCACTTCCGCATTCCCGGCGCAAGCCGGGATCCATCGTTCGGCTGTCGGTGCGATTGACGAGTAGGCCCCGGCTTTCGCCGGGGATGCGGGGTGTTGCTACGCCCCGGTGTGGGTCATGCCGAACAGCCACGGCCGCGACAGCCGCGCCTGCTGCTCGTAAGTGGCGATTTCGGTCCCCTTCTGCTCGGTCAGGCCGATGTCGTCGAGGCCGTTCAAGAGGCAATGCTTGCGGAACGGGTCGATGTCGAAATGGACCTTTTCGCCGTCCGGGCGCGAGATCGTCTGGCTTTCGAGATCGATCGTCAGCACCGCGTTGGCGCCTTTCTTGGCGTCTTCCATCAATTCGTCGACAACTTCTTTCGGCAAGGCGATCGGCAACAGGCCGTTCTTGAAGCTGTTGTTGTAGAAGATGTCGGCAAAGGAGGGCGCGATGACGCAGGTGATGCCGAAATCGGTCAAGGCCCAGGGCGCGTGCTCGCGCGATGAGCCGCAGCCGAAATTGTCGCCGGCGACGATGATCCTGGCCTGCCGGTAGGGTCCCTGGTTCAGCACGAAATCGGGGTTTTCCGAGCCGTCCGGGCGGAACCGGATCTCCTGAAACAGCCATTGCGCGAGGCCGGTGCGCTTGATCGTCTTCAGGTAGACCGCCGGGAAGATCTTGTCGGTGTCGATATTGGGCATCGGCATCGGCGCCGCCACCCCGGTCAATTGCGTGAATTTTTCCATCTCACTCCGCCCGATTTCCTTCAGTTAGGCCAGCTCAGCCGCGATGCAGGAGCACGCCCAGGATGGCGATGGTAGCGGCGGCATTGATCCCGACCGCCCACAGAAGAACGCTGAATTTGCCTTCGATGCCCGCGATCTTTCCCTCAATACCCGCGATCTTCCCATCGATGCCTGCGATCTTCCCCTCGATGCCTGCGATCTTCCCCTCGATGCCGGCCATTCTGCCTTCGATGCCGGTGATCCTGCCTTCGATCGCCGTCATCTTGTCGTCCATATGCAGGACGCTGTTTTCCATCGACCCAAACCGCGCCTCGAACGCCGCCAGTTCCTCAGCCGCAGCCTGCGCCTGATCGTCGTCAACCCCGGCGGCCTTGAAGGCCGCATAGGTTTTGGAGAGCATCAGTGCCATCCCGGGTATCCGGATCACCTCACCCCAGCTGCCTTACATCCGCGAGGTGGCCGGTCACGGCGGCGGCGGCGGCCATTGCCGGGCCGACGAGGTGGGTCTTGGCGCCGGGGCCCTGGCGGCCCTCGAAATTGCGGTTCGAGGTCGAGGCGATGCGCTCGCCCTTTTCGGCGCGGTCGTTGTTCATCGACATGCAGTTGGAGCAGCCCGGTTCCCGCCACTCGAACCCGGCTTCGAGAAAGATGCGGTCGAGCCCTTCCTCCTCGGCCTGGTGCTTGACGAGACCTGAGCCGGGCACGACCATCGCGCGCACCCCGTCGGCCACTTTGCGACCCTTGGCGATCGCCGCGGCGGCGCGCAGATCCTCGATGCGGCTGTTGGTGCACGAGCCGATGAAGACGCGCTGCACCGGGATCTCGGCGAGCAGAGTCTTCGGCTTGAGCTGCATGTACTGCAACGAGCGCTCCATTGCGGCGCGCTTCACGGGGTCGGCCACCTCGGCCGGGTCGGGGACGCGGCCGGTGATCGGCGCGACCTGCTCGGGGTTGGTGCCCCAGGTGACGTGCGGCGCGATGTCGGCGGCATCGAGCGCGGCCTGCTTGTCGTAATGTGCGCCGGCATCCGAGGGCAGCGTCTTCCAGTAGGCCAATGCCTGC
>DATLTH010000218.1:0-2375 GCA_035533695.1 Allostellaceae bacterium
CCCGCCTGTTCGCATTCGCAAGGGAAGATGACACTCTCTTCGGCGTCCTCCAAAGCCGACTCCACGTCGTCTGGGCACTCGCGGTTGGATCGCGCCACGGCGACGGTGATGAGGGCGGCAGGCCCACGTATAACAGCGAGACCTGTTTCGGCGCCTACCCCTTTCCCGAGGGGCTGACGCCGAACATCCCGGCGGCCGACTATGCTGCTGACCCGCGCGCCGTCGCGATCGCCGAGGCGGCGAAGAGGCTCGACGAATTGCGCGAGGCGTGGCTGAACCCGCCCGATCTCGCCATGCGCGTGCCGGAGGTTGTGCCAGGCTTCCCCGACCGCGTTCTGCCGAAGAACCCGGAGGCCGCGGCGATCCTGAAAAAGCGCACCTTGACCAACCTCTACAACGAACGCCCGGCCTGGCTCGACCACGCGCATCGCGATCTCGACGCCGCGGTCGCCGCCGCCTATGGCTGGCCGGCCGATATCAGCGACGAGGACGCGCTGGCCCGCCTCCTGGCGCTCAACCTCGAACGCGCCGCCGCCGGAAGTTGAAGCGGTTCGGCGCCTTCCGCTATGGTGCGCCGCGACATATCCCAAGGGAGATCAGCGATGGCGTTTTACGAGTTGCGGCAATATCACGTGCGGCCGGGGAAGATGGCGGAGTGGGTCAAGATCATGGAAGAGGAGATCATCCCGTTCCAGGTGTCGAAGGGCATGGTCATTACCGGCAGCTTCAAGGGCGAGGCCGACGAGTCGGTTTATGTGTGGATGCGCCGGTTCGAATCCGAGGCGCAGCGCGCCGCGCTCTACCAGGCGGTCTACGAGAGCAGCTATTGGAAAGAGAAGATCGCGCCGCGCATTCCGGCGTGTCTCGACCGCGACAAGATGGTCGTCACCCGCATCATCCCGACCCACCGGTCGCCGACCCAATAGCGCCGGCAGGGCAAGTGTCGGCGATTGCAATTTCCGCCGTCATCCGCTTGGATGCGGGCGCGCGGGACCGGGCTTGCAGCGGCCGTTCGACGCGAAACGCCACTGGGCGGAACACCACTGGTCGGATCGGGAACTTTCGGGAATGAGGACCACAGCCCAACCACAGCGTTCTCCCGCCTCCGGCGCGCCGCCCGCCGCCCGGCGCGGCCGGGCCGCGCCGCAATCGCCGCCGCAACCGGAGGTTCAGGCATCGCCGACCCTTGCGGCGCCGCCGGTGGCGCCGGTTTCGGGCGCGGTCGCGGTTGCGACCGTCAGAGTGGTGCGGGTCGATGAGGGCCTCCACGCGTTGCATATCGGTGCGCTCGCCGGCAATGCCGGCGCGGTCGCGGGAATGGCGGTGCCGATGGCGCTGGTCTGCGCGCCGCCGGGCGCGGACGGCAACGAGGTCGAGATCGCTGCGTCGTTTCCGGGGCGCGGCCCGTGGTTCGGCAAAGACGGCGGGACCGCAATCCTGCGCTCCCCGCCGGGAGGCGGCTCGATCATCGTCACCCTGTATGGTGGTCCCGGGGGCAGTCCGGGGCAGGGGGCTCCCGATCTTGCGCTCGATCTGCGGCGGCTCGACAGGCCGCGGACTGGCGCCGCCGCGCCGGCTGCCGGCGTCGCTGCGGCGGTTGCGGCAACGGCCGGCGTCTCGTCCGCCGCCCTGACGAGCACCCGCGACGTTTCGACCGAAATTCTTCTGCATATCGAGCGGGCGGGCGACCGCCTGTTCCCCGGCCGGGGCTGGGTCGGCGCCCTCGGGCGGCGGATGCGGATCGAGGCCTTCAGCATAAGGCCGCTGGAGCGGCTCGGGCCGGCCGACATCGAGATGAAGGCGTTTCTGCCGAACGGCGGCGAAACGCAATGGGTGCCGGGCGGTGTCTTGTGCGGCACGCGCGGCCGCGGGTTGCCGCTCGTCGGTTTTGCGGTGCGGGTGGCACCTCAGCACGCCGAGCGGTTTGATGTGGTCTATCAGGGTTCGTTCTTTGCCGGAGGGATCTCCGAGCCTCAGCAGCATGGCGACGCCTGCCGGTCGGCGACCGCGGATGATCCGCTGGAAGCGGTCAATGTGCGGCTGTTCGAGCGGGTCGCCGATCCCCAGGGGGCCGATCCCCAGGGGGCCGATCCCCAGGAGGCCGATCCCGCAGGGAATGATTCAGCCGGCTAGCTGACTGCGCAGCCGCGTTGCCCGACGGCGGGCATAGCGCTCACTTTTTCTTGACCGGCCGCACCCTTTAAAGGGTGCCGCAGTCGGGGCATTGGTTCGGAGTACGATGAAGCTGTTATTCATTCACCAGACCTTTCCGGGACAGTACCTTCACCTGATCCAGCACCTCAGGGATTCCGGCCACACGGTGGCGTTTGCGACCCAGCGCCGCGACAAGGACATCCCCGGCATTCGGCTGCTCG
>DATLTH010000219.1:0-3066 GCA_035533695.1 Allostellaceae bacterium
CTGAAGCGCCTGCGCCGGCGCGGCGCCTCGATCGCGCTCGAACCCGCCAACAAGGCTTACGAGACGCGCATCTTCGGTCCCGACCGGGTCAAGGTCCAGGGCCGCCTTGTGGGTCTGCTGCGGCGCTATTGAACGGGGCGAGGGCAGGGGCGAAGGCATCGCATCGGCGTCTCAACCGCCATTCAGCGGAATGTGCCAGATGTCGGCGGCATATTCGGCGATCGTGCGGTCGGCGGAAAACCAGCCGACGCGGGCGATGTTGTTGATCGCGGCGCGGCCCCAGGAAGCGGATCGCCGCCACAATGCCTCAACCTCGGCCTGGGCGGCGCGATAGGCGGCGAAATCGGCCGCGATCATGTAGGGGTCGTTGTAGCGCAAATCGTCGGCGATCGCGCTGAACCGTCCCGGATCGTCGGGTGAGAAGTCGCCGTCGCCGATCGCATCGATGACATCGGCGAGTTCGGGCGATGCGGCGATCGCGTCACCCGCGTCGAGCCCGCGGTCGCGGCGGCGGGATGCGATCTCGTCGGCTCTCATCCCGAAGATGAAGATGTTTTCCGCACCGACAAACTGGCGGATTTCGACATTGGCCCCGTCGAGCGTGCCGATCGTCAGGGCGCCGTTGAGGGCCAGCTTCATGTTGCCGGTGCCTGACGCCTCCATGCCGGCGGTCGAGATCTGCTCCGACAGGTCGGCCGCGGGGATGATCATCTCGGCCAGACTGACATTGTAATCGGGCAGAAAGACGAGGCGCAACCGGTCCTGGGTCGCCGGGTCGTTGTTGATGACCGCGGCGATGTCGTTGGCCAGTTTGATGATCAGCTTGGCGCGGGCATAACCGGCCGCCGCCTTGCCGGCGAAAATCTTGACCCGCGGCACCCAGTCGCCTTCGGGATCGGCGCGGATCGCCTGGTATCGCGCCACCGTGTCGAGCAGGTTGAGCAATTGCCGCTTGTATTCGTGGATGCGCTTGATGTGCACGTCGAACAGCGCGTTCGGGTCGAGCGCCAGACCCAGCTGCTCATGGATGAAGCGGCCGAGCATGTTCTTGGCGCCCCGCTTGACGGCGGCGAGACGGCGGATCGTCGGCTCATCCTCGGCATAGTCGGCGAAGCGGGCGAGCGCCGCCGCGTCGTCGAGGACCCGGTTGCCGCACACCTCGCATAGCAGCCGGGTCAACCCCGGATTGGCCTGATGCAGCCAGCGCCGGAAGGTGATCCCGTTGGTCTTGTTGACGATCCGGTCCGGATAAAGCCGATGCAGATCGGCAAACACGGTTTCCCGCAGCAGCGCGGTGTGCAGGGCGGAGACGCCGTTGGTGCGGTGCGAGCCGACAAAGGCGAGATGACCCATGCGGATCCGACGGCCGCCGCGCTCGTCGATGATCGAGACCGCTGCGCGCAAATCGTCATCGGCAAAGCCGGTTTCCCCGGCGGTTTCCAGGTGGCGCTCGTTGATCCGGTAGATGATCTCGAGATGGCGCGGCAGCACCCGCTCGAACAGTGCCACCGGCCAGCTTTCCAACGCCTCGGGCAACAAGGTGTGGTTGGTGTAGGAGAATGTTCCGACCGTGGTGCGCCACGCCGCGTCCCAGGGCAGGTTGTAGACATCGAGCAGCAGACGCATCAATTCGGCGATGGCGATGCTCGGATGCGTGTCATTGAGCTGGATCGCGGCGCGTTCCGGCAACGAGGGCAGGTCGCTGTAATAGCGCAGGTGGTTGTGCAGGATGTCCTGCAACGAGGCGGACACGAAGAAATACTCCTGGCGCAGCCGCAATTCGCGGCCGGCCGGCGTGCTGTCGCCGGGATAGAGGATTTTCGAGATCGCCTCGGCGCGGGCCTGCTCCGACAGGGCGCCGACATGGTCGCCCTCGTTGAACACGTCGAGCCGCAGCGGATCGACGGCGCGGGCCGACCACAGCCGCAGCGGGTTGACGTGGCGGCCGCGCCAGCCGACCACCGGCGTGTCATAAGCCACCGCTTCGATGGTTTCGTCGGGGTGCCAGACCGGCCGCAGCCGGCTCCCCGCCGCAACCGTCTCGACCCGGCCGCCATAATGGATGTCGTAGACCACCTCGGGCCGGGCGAACTCCCACGGGTTGCCGAAGGACAGCCAATCCTCGGCATATTCCTGCTGCCAGCCGTCGCGGATCACCTGGCGGAACAGGCCGTGGTCGTAGCGGATGCCATAACCGCAGGCCGGTACCCCGAGGCTCGCCATGCTCTCCATCAGGCAGGCGGCGAGGCGGCCGAGGCCGCCATTGCCGAGCGCGGCATCGGGTTCGGCGCGGCGCATGCGCTCGATATCGACGCCGAGGTCGCCGAGCGCGGCGGTGACGGTCGCGGTCAGCCGCAAATTCTCGACGACATCGGCGAACAGCCGGCCGATCAGGAATTCGAGCGACAGGTAATAGACGCGCTTCTTGCCCTCGGCATGGCTGGCGCGACTGACCGCGAGCCAGCGATGGATGACCCGGTCGCGCAAGGCCAGCGCCGTCGCAACGAACCAGTCGCGCGGCGTCGCGGCATCGCCGTCCTTGCCGACCGCCTGCACCAGTTTGGCGAGGACGCTTTCCTTGAAATCCTCGATCGCCGCCTCGTCGAGCGGCATATCGGCGATCGGCGGCGGCAGCCCCGATTCGCGGCGGGGCGCCTTGCCGAGAACGAAGCGGAGATCGGGTATGTCTTCAGCCATGCTGTCTGAATAACCTGCAAAACCAGTGCCGAGCGCGCCTGCGGTGGGAGCGCGCCATTATACGGCGTGATCGCTAAACCGACGCCCGGAAGGGTCGTCGCGGCTCAAACCGTGGCCGGCCACGGACCAGCGACGAAGTAGGCCTCCTCCTCGCCCGGCCACGGCGGCATCGTCACCGCGACGATATCGAGCGGGGTCGTGCCGTCGTTGCGAAACTGAAACTGCGCGCCGAGGGGGATCGTTACCGAAATTCCCGCCCCAAGGGTCGTCACCTCTTCGCGATCACCGATGCGACGCCAGAGACGCCCGCCGCCGGCGACGACATACCATAGTTCCTCGACCGTGCGATGCGCCACCGCCCTGGTGACC
>DATLTH010000220.1:0-2003 GCA_035533695.1 Allostellaceae bacterium
GCCGGCGCCGAGGCGCGCGGCCTCGCGCTCTCCGCAGTGGGCGAGTTCGCGTCGCTCACCGGCAAGGGCGTGACCGGCAAGGTCGAGGGGCGCGCGGTGGCCATCGGCAACCGCAAGTTGCTCGAAGAGGTGGGCGTCGCCGCCGGCGATCTGGCACAGCGCGCCGAGGAGTTGCGCGCCGACGGCCAGACGGTGATGTTCGTCGCGATCGACGGCAAGCCGGCGGGCCTGATCGGCGTCGCCGATCCGATCAAGGACACCACCGCCGAAGCCATCCGCGATCTGCATCGAGCCGGGCTGCAGATCGTCATGCTCACGGGGGACAATCCGACCACCGCGCAGGCGGTGGCGCGCAAGCTCGGAATCGACCGGGTGGTGGCCGAAGTGCTGCCTGAACAGAAGACCGAAGCCGTCAAGGCGCTTCAGCGCGAAGGCAGGATCGTGGCGATGGCCGGTGACGGCATCAACGATGCGCCGGCGCTCGCCCAGGCGCAGGTCGGCATCGCGATGGGAACCGGAACCGACGTCGCCATGGAGAGCGCCGGCATCACGCTGGTCAAGGGCGACCTGCGCGGCATCGTGCGGGCGCTCCGGCTGAGCCGGGCGACGATGCGCAACATCCGCCAGAACCTGTTCTTCGCCTTCGTCTACAACGTGCTCGGCGTGCCGATCGCCGCGGGAGTGCTCTATCCCTTCTTCGGTCTGCTGCTCTCGCCGATCATCGCCGCCGCCGCCATGAGCTTCAGCTCGGTGTCGGTGGTCACCAGTGCGCTGCGGCTGAACCGGGTGAAGCTGTAGGAAGACCCCCCCGTGCGATCTGATCTCCGCGAGCGGTGTTCATATCCCTGACCAGGCCCGTCTCCGCCATGGCATACCACTACATCTGGCTCGCCTGGTCTAGCGCCTTTCTGGTGCCGTGGCTCCTGCTGCATGCGCTCGTTCCGCGGCAGCGGCGCGAGATGCTGTGGGCGAGCGTGTTCACCGCGCCGTTCGGGCTGACCGAGCCCCTCTTCGTGCCGGCCTACTGGAACCCGCCCAGCCTGTTCGACCTCGCCCAAAGGACCGGCTTCGACATCGAGAGCCTGATCTTCACGTTCGCCATCGGGGGGGTCGGTTCGGTGCTGTACAACGTCATCACCGGGAAGCGCGTCGAGGCCGTTCCTGCGGCGGAGCACTCCCGGCATCGCCATCGCTGGCACCGCGCCGCGCTCGCCACGCCGTTCGTCGTATTTCCTGTGCTCCTCCCGTTCCGGTGGAACCCGATCTATCCCGGCATCCTCGCGATGGCCGCCGGTGCACTCGCCGCAGCGGCCTGCCGGCCGGACTTGAAGGCCAAGACGCTGATTGGCGGGCTGCTGTTTCTCGGCTACTACTTCGTCTTCATGGAAGCCCTCAATATTCTCGCGCCCGGGTATATCGAGCAGGTGTGGAACCTGCCTGCGCTGTCGGGTCTGCTGGTCCTGGGCGTACCCGTGGAAGAGCTGCTGTTCGGCCTCGCCTTCGGCATGTACTGGGCTGGGGTCTACGAGCATTTCACCTGGGCCCGCGCCATCGCTTCGGAACGGCGCCAAGCGCCCAGTAAGGAACACGCCGCCGCAGTTCAGCGCTCCGGAGGCTCGTCATGAGCGGGCCGCCATCTCCAGGATATTCGCGGCATGAATACGTCCGCGATCTCTCGTCTGCGGCTGGCACGAGAGGCTCTATTTCAAACCGATAGGAGAGTCGATATGACAACCGGATACACCTTCGGCAAATCTGTGGCGCTTCCGTTCGAGCAGGCGGTCGAGCGGGTTACCGCGGCGCTCGGCAAGGAGGGCTTCGGCGTGCTGACGGAGATCGACGTCGCCGCCACGCTCAAGAAGAAGCTCGGCAAGGAGATGCCGCCCTACCGCATCCTCGGCGCCTGCAACCCGCAGTTCGCGCACCGGGCGATCGAGGCCGAGCCGCAGATCGGCGCGCTGCTGCCGTGCAACGTGGTGGTGAGGCAGGACGCGCAGGGGCGC
>DATLTH010000221.1:0-12152 GCA_035533695.1 Allostellaceae bacterium
GCTGGTCATCTTCCTCGCCGGCGCAGCGGTGCTCGGCAGCCAGACCGGCTCCAACGCGGCCTGCGGGGCGTTGTACCCGGCGCGCATGCGCACGAGCGGCATCGGCTGGGCGCTCGGCATCGGGCGATTGGGCGGTATTGCCGCGGCGCCGCTCGGCGGCTGGCTGCTGTCGCACGGCCTGGCGCCGCGGCATGTGTTTCTGAGCGCGTGCGTATTCGCCGTGGTCGCCACGGTGGCGACGGCGCTGTTGGGATTGGGCGCACGGCGCGCCGCGCCGGTGGGCCTTAGGGAGGTGGCACAATGAAGGTTTTTGTTTTCGACCTGTTGGCTTACGACGCCAATCTCGACCACCTGAAGGCATCGGGTTCGCAGGAACTGCCCTATCCGCTGGCAAAGCAGCATTTCGATGCCAAGACGGCAGTGCGCACCTACGAGGAGCACCTCGACGCGTGGGAGCTGATGGACAAGCTCGGCTTCGACGGCGTCGGCTTCAACGAGCACCACTGCAGCCCTTACGGGCTGATGAACAGCCCCAATTTGATGGCCGCGGCCGCCGCGCAGCGCACCAAGCGCCTCAAGCTGTTGATTTACGGCAACCTCCTGCCGTTGCACGAGCCGCTGCGCCTGGCCGAAGAATTGGCGATGATCGACTGCCTGTCGAACGGGCGGCTGATCTCCGGCTTCGCCCGCGGCATCCTCAGAGAATACCAGGTGCACAACGTGCCGCTCGCCGACTCGCGGGCGCGCTTCGAGGAAGCCTACGACATCATCACGAAGGCCTGGACCGAGGAGGTCTTCAACTACCAGGGCAAATTCTGGTCCTATCACGATGTCGCGATGTGGCCGCGCCCGGTAACCCAGCCCCATCCGCCGATCTGGATGCCGATCGTCGGCAGCCGGGAGTCGATCGAGTTTGCCGCCAAACACAACCTGCCGATCACCCCGGGCCTCGGGCGCCACCGCGGCCTGCGTGACGACATCATCCGCTATTACGCCAAGTGCCTGGCGCAGGCGGGCCACCGCATCACGCCCGATCACCTCTCGCTCGGCATCACCGCCTATGTCGCCGATTCGAAGGCGCAGGCCTTAAAGGAATACGGGCCGCACATCCTTTATTTCAACCGCACATTGTTCAGCCACGGCAACTTCATCGAGACCGAAAAGCAGCGCGAATCGGGCTACACGACGCAGTCGTCGACCGATTACGTGCGGCCGGAGAACCTGCGCGCCGCGGCCAATCTGCGCTCGGAGTTCCGCAACCTGACGATGGAGCAGCTTGCCGAGCAGGCCGAGACGATGCCGATGGGAACGCCCGACGAGGTCGCCCAGCGCATCATCGACGCCGCCGACAGCGCCGGCGCCAACCAGGTGCAACTGGCGATCAACCGCGGCTGCCTGCCGCACGATTTGTTCATGAACCAGATCGAGCGCTTCGCCCGCGAGGTCCTGCCCCGTCTGCAGGCGCACGAGGTAAGGCGCGTACCGGCCGCCGAGGAAGCGTTCGCCTGACCGTCGCGCTCCGGGTTCCGACCCGGTCAGACGATCAGGAAGTTGGCCGGGCCGAGATTGGCGGGCGCGACGCCGCTGACCAGGATCGACTGGCTCGCATTGAGGGTGATCAGCGCGCCGCCGGCGGCTTGCGACAGATCGGCCTGCACCGCTGCGAAGCCGGCGGCGAGCGACGTTGGCAACTCGATCGTGTCGCGGCTCGGGTCGAACCCGACGATCGTATCGGCGCCAAAGGCGAGGTTGGTGAAGTCGAACAGCGTCGGGGTACCCGCCTGCGCGGTCAGGGAGACGCTGCCCGAGGGGGCAGCGATCGGCGCATAGCCGCCGGCCGAGCCGACGCCGGAGAGAGCGCTCTGCAGCGTCGACAGCGTCGCGCCGTTGCTCAGCTGATCCTCCATGCCGACCAGCTCCGCCGCCGTCGGCGGGCGCCCCTTCACCCCCAGCTGCAACGTGCCGGGGAAATTCTCAAACAGATTGGTCACGACGGCCTGCGCATCGGGCGAATGAGCGACGATGTCGCGCACCCCGGCAAGACCGGGGCGGCCGTTCGGATCGGCCGGCGCTGACGGCTGCTCGTCGCCGAGCTGGCCGATAAAGGTGGCCAGTTCGTTGCCGTTGGGCGTGCGGCCCAGCACGTTACTGTAGATCGTCTGGAGATCGGTCTGCGCTTCGGGCGATTGGGCGAGAGTGAGCTGCACGGTCTGGAGGCTCGACCCGCCGGCCAGTTGGCCGGTATCGGCCGCCAGTTCGCCGCCGGTCGCGGCGCGGGCAAAGATCTGGCGGTAGAGTTGGGTGAGGTCGCCCTGCGCCTCGGGCGACCCGGCGAGAGCAGACCGGATCGCCGACAGGCTCGTCCCCCCGGCCACCGCGGCACTAGCGTTCTGCAATTCGGTGCTGCTCGGGTTGCGGCCGAGGACCTCGTTGTAGATCTGGTTCAGCTGGGTGGCGATGATGTCGGCCGTGGGCGGCGCCGGTATGACGGGCACCGTTGCGACGCTGAGCGGGATGACCGGCTCGAGGTTATCGCTGAAATTGAAGGTCGTGCCGTTGACGGTGACGGAGCCCGCTTCGGAGCCGAGCCCGCCGGTACCGGCGGCGCCGCCGGCGCCGTTCGGGACAAAGGATGCCGGGCCTTCGGTAAAGCGGTCGATGACCACGGTCCCGGCAAGCTGTGCGGTCACGCCCTCGGCAAAGAACGTATAGCTGCCGAGGCTGGAGCCGGGAAGCGCCGGGGTCGCGCCGGGCGCCGCAACGACGGTGCCCGAATAGAACGCGGCGCCGTCGGCATAGGTGAAGACAAAGCCGAACAGACCCGCCATCGGAAAATTCGGCTTGAGGGTGCTGCTGAACGCATGTTGCTGGCCGTCGGTGCCCACTACCTGGTCACTTTCGCTGCCGAGCCCCGCGGTGCCGTCGGCCTGACCGGCCGCCGTCAGGACCGGGATCGGCGAAGCCACCCCCGGACCGCTATGCGAATAGTCGATTACATGGACCGTGCCGGAGGCCTCGGCGGTTGTCCCGCTCTCCTTGTTGAAGATGTCGTATTGCCCGGCTGTGGTGTTGATCGTCTCCCCGGCCGTGTATTTGAACGTACCGCCACCGGCCACCGTGCCGATGTAGTAGTCCGTGCCGCCGGTGTAGGTGAAGACGAAGTCGAACAGGCTCGTCGGCGTCACGGCGCCCACACCGGCGACGAAATCGAGAATGTTGGCGCGCAGAAGATCGGCCTGCGGCTGCGGCGATTGGAATGACGGCGAGGTGATGCCGCCGAACATGACATATCCGCCGCCGTAATGTTCGCCGGCAAGGGAGACCCCGGCGGTGCCCGAACCGTTGGTCCCCGAGATCAGCGGGGTGAGGCTGACCCCATTGCTGCCGACGATGAAATCGTGGCTGAACCAGTTCCCGGTCCATGAGCTGCCGGTCGGACCGTTGTACCCGGTGAAGATCGGATTGGTGACCTGGAGCGCGGTGCCGCTCGTCGAATAGTTACCGGCCTCCAGCGTCACGCCGAAGCCGAGGTTGAAGTTTATATCGCTCGCCGGAATGGCGCCGGTGCCGCTCTTCCAGCGGGCGGCGTTAATGAACAGCCTGCCTCCCTGCGCGACGTAGTTCTGCAGCGCGGTACGGTTATTGGCGATAAAGCTGTCGAACTCGGCGGCGTCGCCGTCGCCGCCGTCGAGATAGATGAACTTGAAGCCGGCGGTCAGGGCCGCTGCGGTGAAGCCCTGGATCTTGGTCCAATTGCCGGCCCCGAAGGCGGTATCCATCGCCGCGTCGGGCGACCCGGTGTTGCCGGCCCCGACGTCCCACGGATCGGTGGCGCCGGTCATATAGGCGACCGTGGTCGACGCGCCACGGCCGATCGCCGTCCCGCCAACCCCGTCAGACGTGACGACGAACGGCTGGCCGTCGGAGATCCCGGCCACCGCGAGCTGATCGACCACCGTGCCGCCGCTGGTGAGGCTCAGCGTGCCGCTCAGGATGCTTGCCGAGATCGCCGGTGTGAAAGCCAGCCCCTGCAGATCGATCGTATCGCCAAGCACAAAGCCCGAGATCGGCACGGTCGGTATTGCTGCGCCGCCATCGATCTTGAGATCGCCGCCGACACCGCCGAACGTGATCGCGCCGCTCTCCACCCCCCCGGCGGCCAGTTCGAGGGTGCCACCGCTGGCGACGACCGTATTGCTCGCCACCCCGCCCGACTCGACGAGCTGGCGGCCACCGCTAACGACAGTGTCCCCGCTCGCCGTGCCGAACAGGTCCTGCAACCCGCCGCTCAGCCTCGCTCCGCTGTCGGTGCCGCCGGCCAAAACGGTTTCCGTTCCGCCACTCAAGACGAGGCTGCCAATCGCCGTGCCGCCTGCCGACACGACCTCGCTGCCGCCGCTCGACACCGTGGTGCTGGTCGCGACCCCGCCCGATTCGACGCGCTGCGTGTCGCCGGCGCTGACCACCGCGCCGTTGGCCGAGCCGAAGACGTCCTGCACCGCGGCGGCGTCGAGCACCGTGCCGCTGGCGGTACCGCCCGCCAACACGGTCTGGCGGCCGCCGCCGACAATCACCGTGCCGCTGTCGAAACCGCCCGAACTGATGGTCTCGCTGCCCGCGCTGCCGATTTGCGTTCCGTAGACGCCGCCGTTCGACGCCACGACAAGGGTGCCGCCCGATACCGCCGCGCTGATGTAGGCCTGCCCGGCAGACACGACGGTCCTGCCCGCCGACACGGTCAGGTGCGGCAGCGCGAGCAGATCGGTGCCGCTCACCCCGTCGCCGACCACTGCGAACCCGCCAAAGCTTTGCGCCGGATCGAATTGCAGCGGGAACGCGATGCCGCCCTCGAACACGGTCAGCAGGTTGCCCGTGCCGGGCACCGGCCGGCCGGCATTGCCGCCGGCGATGTCGCGCAGATGGATGGTGTCGCCCAGCGTGAAGCCGCTGATCACCACCGAGGTCGCCGGCATCGTCGTGCCGTCGATCTCGAGCGTTTCGCTCGTTCCGGCGAAAACGAGGCTGCCAAAGCCGCTGGCGCCGTTCGCCACGGCCAATGTCGCGCTGGTTGCGATGTCGATGACGCCATTGTCGAGGAGAATGCCGCCAACCGTGACGGTCCCGCCGATGTCGAGCGTGCCGGAATTCGACAGTGTGGTGCCGGAGCCCAGATTCGCCGGCCCCGCCAGCAGCCACGTCGCCAGCGAATCGACCGTCACATTGTCGAAGCCGACAAAATTCGTGCCGAGGCCGCTGATCGTTCCGGTCGCCCCCGCGGTTCCGGCGGCCAATTCCAGCACATCGCCGATGCCGCCGCCGCCATTCACGCTGCCGGAAAACACCGCGCCCGGATCGACGATCAGCCGGTTGCCGCCGCTGGTGAAGCGTACCGCAGCACCGGTCGGACCGCCGATGATCGTGCCGCCATTGGTCAATGTGCCGCCGGCAACCAAAAAATCCACGCCGGTCCCGTTCGTCCCGATGCCGGTGATCAGGCCGAGATTGATTACCGTGGCAACCGCGTTGGCGACGACGCCCTTGTACCCATCGATCCGGCCCGAAGCGGTGTTGGTGACGGTGCCGCCCCCCGCCAGATAGACGCCGAGGCCGGCCGTTCCGGTCGCCGCGATCGTCGCATAATTGTCGACGGTGCCCGAACCGCCGGTGACATTGACGCCGTTAACCCCGCCGGTGATCGACGCCGTTGTGACACTCACGCTGCCATTGCTGATGCTGCCGCCGGCGTGCAGATGTATCCCGGATCCCCCGCGGCTGCCCTGGATGACCCCGCGGTTGACGACCGTGCCGCTCGCATTCTGCACCGCGACGCCGGCGTGCGCCGTCCCGAGGGCGCTGATCGTACCGTCATTGCTGACCAGACCGGCGGCGATACTGACGGCTGCGTAGCTGGTGCCCAGGATCGTGCCGAGATTGGCCACGGTGCCGGCGGCGCCGCCGATATAGATGCCATGCACGTATCCGGCAATCAGCGCGCTGGCGGCGTTATTGTTGACGGTGCCGCCGGCCTGAAGATTAACGCCGGCACCTGCCGTCCCGGTACCCTGGATCGTGCCGAGATTGGCCACGGTGCCGGCGCTGCCGGTGATGGAAACGCCAACGGCGTAGCCGGAGATCAGCGCCGTCCCGGCGGCGTTGCTGACGCTGCCGCCGGCATCGAGCCACGCACCCAGATTATTGCCGGTGATCGTCCCCGTGTTGACGAGCGTGCCGGCCCCGCCGGCAGCGGTGCCGAATGTCACGCCGTCGCCGGCCGTGCCGGTGCCGGCAATGCTCCCCGAATTCGTGACCGCGCCCCCGGCTTTGAGCCACACGCCCAGGTTCGCGCCACCGATCGTCGCGGAATTGACGACGTTGCCAGCGCTGCCGGCAATTACCACACCATCGGCGCCGGCCGAGATCAGCCCGGTGCCCGCGTTGCTGACGCTGCCGTCCGCCGTTAGGTACACCGCGGTGCTGGCCGTGCCCGTGCTCGCGATGGTGCCGAAGTTCGCGACGGTTCCAGCGCCGCCGGCGATCAGTACGCCGTCCTGTGCGCCTTCGATGAATGCGCCGGAAGAGCCGCTGGCACCATTGGTGACCGTGCCGCCCGCCGTTAGTTCGATACCGATGCTCGCCGTGCCGGTGCCGGTGACGGTACCGGTATTGACGATTGTGCCGACGCCGCTGTAGTTATTGACGCCGATGGTTCCGCTGATCGTTCCGCTATTGTCGACGTAGCCCGCAGCGATGCGGACGCCGTCGTTGTTAGGGCGCGCGATCGTGCCGTGATTGACCACCGTCCTGACAGTGCCGCCGTTGACAAAAACGCCGCCGTGAATATATCCACTCGATTGGTTGGTGACGCTGCCGCCGGCGCTCAGGTCAACGCCCCAATGCGCATCGTTCACCGAGGTGATGGTCCCGGAATTTACCACGGTGCCGACAGCGCCGCCGAGGAAGACGCCGTAGCCGGTCGCCGAGATCACCCCGCTGTTGCCGATCGAGCCCCCCATTGCCAGGAGGACGGCGTTGCCTGCGCCGCCGCCGGCGGCGATCGTTCCGAGATTGCCGACGGTGCCGGCGCCGCCCTTGATGTAGACGCCGTAGGCGACGCCGGAGATCAGCGCGGTGCCCGCAGCGTTGCTGACATTGCCGCCGGCCGCCAGGACCACGCCGCCGCCAGAGGTGAGATTGCTGGTGATCGTGCCGTAATTGGTCAGTGTCCAGGCGGTGACATTGGTGCCATAGACGGCGTCGCCATTATAGGTCGTGCCAATATTGGTCACCGACCCGCGGAGGGTCACCGGATTGTAATACGCCGGATGTTTGAGAACGATGCCGTTCGTGATGGGAATATAAGCGGCCATTAGAGGCTCCCGTCCGCGCTGTCCCCGCAGGACAGGGCAAGGACCGTCAACGTGCTAGCGGCGAAGAGGCAACGGCACCGACTTGGCGCCGGGTCCGCCGGTGTGCCTTGCGGCGGTAAACCAATCATCCCGTCCCCCAGGACAAAATAGCGCTGCCGAAAATCCGTGGAGCGAGCCGTTAAGGTTAACTCGACTTTGCCCCGGTCAGGCAGCGAACGGTTTTGCTTTTTGTCACTCGATTTTATGATAATTACATGAGCGCCAGGCATGCAAGCGAGAACACCGGGTTTCGCACCGCGGAGAGAGCGGTCGCCCGCGGCGGATTAAGGACTCCGCACGAACGTCGCTGCCGCCTTTCGCCCAGATCGCCCGTCGCCTGCAAAACTGTTAGTAACCGGCCCGGAAACCCTCGCGTCGCGGCTACTTCGCGGCGGCGGCGACGCGCGCTGCCCGGCGCAGTTCGGGCAGATCGTTGCGGCCGGCGAGGAAGGCTTTGATGTTGCGCGTCGCCTGGCGCAGCCGCTGGCGGTTCTCGACCAGCGCGATGCGAACGAATCCCTCGCCGTATTCGCCAAAGCCGACCCCCGGCGCGACCGCGACATTGGCGCGCTCGAGCAGAAGCTTCGAGAAGGCAAGGGTGCCCAGGCTGCGGAATTCGGCCGGGATCGGCGCCCAGGCAAACATCGACGCGGCCGGCGCCGGCACCTCCCAGCCCGCTTGCTTGAGGCCGTCGATCAGTACATCGCGCCGCGCCCGGTAGCGTTCGCGAATCTCGGCGACGCATTCCTGCGGACCGTTGAGCGCCGCCGTCGCCGCAACCTGGATCGGGGTGAAGGCGCCATAATCGAGATACGATTTGACCCGCCCCAACGCCCCGATCAGCCGCTGGTTGCCGACCGCAAAGCCGATTCGCCAGCCGGCCATCGAGTAGGTTTTGCTCAGCGAGGTGAACTCGACCGCGATGTCGCGCGCCCCCGGCACTTCGAGGATCGAGGGGGGCGGCCGGTCGTCGAAGTAGATCTCGGCATAGGCCAGATCGGACAGCACGATGATGTTGTGATGACGGCAGAACTCGACGATCTCGCCGTAGAAATCGAGATCGACCGTCTGCGCCGTCGGGTTGGCCGGGAAATTCAAGACGATCGCCAGCGGCGCCGGGATCGAATGCTGCACCGCCTTTTTCAGTTCGCCGAGAAAGTCGACGTCGGGGCCGATCGGCACATGGCGGACCGCCGCTCCCGCCATGATGAAGCCGAAGGCGTGGATCGGATAGCACGGGTTGGGCACCAGGATCGTGTCGCCCGGCGCGGTGATCGCCTGCGCCAGATTGGCCAGGCCCTCCTTCGAGCCCAAGGTGACGATGACCTCGCGCTCGGGGTCGAGTTCGACATTGAAGCGGCGGGCGTAATAGGCGGCATGAGCCCGGCGCAGCCCGGCGATGCCGCGTGAGGTCGAGTAGCCGTGGGTCTTCGGGTTCTGCACCGCCTCGATCAGCTTATTGACGATATGCGGCGGGGTCGGCCCGTCGGGGTTGCCCATGCCGAGATCGATGACGTCGCGGCCTTCGGCGCGGGCGTGCGCCTTCAGCGCGTTGACTTCGGCGAACACATAAGGCGGCAGGCGTTTGATACGATAGAACTCTTCGGGCATGATGGCCAACACAAATTCCCGCGGCGATAACGTCAGTCCACTGTAGTAGAGCGAAGGCAAGAAACCGAGCAATTTTCCACGGTTGTCCGCGCTTTCCGGGAGCCGGTCACACTGGTCCCGGTCGGGTCGGCGCGCTGAGCAGCATCGGCGCCGGCGACAGCCTGCTCGCCGGCCTTCTCGTCGCGCTGGTCCGCGGCCCGAAGCTGGAGGAGGCGGTGCGCTTCGGGATCGCGGCGGGAGCGGCTTCCCTGCTGCGGCCCGGAACCGAGCTGTGCCGGCGCGACGACACCGAGCGGCTCTATCGCGAGCTGGCACCGCGAAACGGATGTTAGCGATTCGTTCCCGATCTGTAACCGATGCCGACCTGAGCGGGCATGATTTCGGGATCGCTCACTCTGCCGCCAGCCTCTCGCCCCGGGTGTAGAGCGGGACGCCGCTCCATTTGCGGGTGGCCTTGATCTGCTCGCGCAACACCGCGGTGGCGGCATCATCGATGATGGGCGGAGCGCCCGTCAGCACGACGCCGTAATCGTCGCGGGCCGCGCGGGGGCTGACAAAATCGTTCAGCACATCGTTCAGCACCGATGCCGGGTCGCGCTCCAGCGGATCGCCCCAGCCGCCGGCGCCGGCGACCTCGTGGCGGAACAGATCGCCCTTCTTCATCGTCATCGTCAGTTTCGAGGGCAGCGGCGCCGGGTGCTTGTCGGGGTTCAGGTAGTTCATCGACGGATGCCCTGCCCCGCCGCCGTAAAGCCCGAACGGGCGGAAAGCGTGGCGGTCGGAGCGCACCTGCAAGACCGCCTCGTCGGCCAACAATTTGTATTCGCGGCGGAACGGCGCGCCGCCCCTGAATTTGCCCGGCCCCATCGCGTCCCGGATGAATTCGTAGGCGGTGATCTGCAACGGCTGCTCGGTTTCGGTCACCTCGATCGGCTGCGACGCCATGTTGGCGTAGATGTGCGAGTTGCCGTCGAGCCCGTCGGCATAGGGCCGCGCGCCCCAGGCGCAGCAGGTGAAATCGACATAGATGAAGGGCGTCCGGTCGGCGTGATAGCCGCCGATCGAGACCCCGGTATTGCCGCCGTCGGAAGCGGCGAAGACCTCGTTCGGCAGCATCTTGGCGAGCGCCCCGAACAGGCAGTCGACCATGCGGAAGCCGGTGAGGCCGCGCGCCGCGCAGGAGGCCGGCAACACCCCGTTGGCAACCGTGCCCGGGGGCGCCGTCACCGCAATCGCCCGGAACACGCCCTCGTTGGTCGGGATGTTCTGCGGCAGGATCGAGCGGATCGCGCAATAGCTCGCCGATTTCGTGTAGGAGAGCGTGTTGTTGATCGCGCCCTTGACCTGCGGCGACGTACCGGTCCAGTCCACCGAGATCGCGTCGCCCTGTTTGGTGATCGTCACCTTCAATGGGATCGGCTTGCCGACATCGATGCCGTCATCGTCGATGTGGTCGAGAAAATCATAAACCCCGTCGGGCAGGTCGCGGATCGCGGCGCGGGTCATCCGCTCGGCATAATCGACCAGCTCGGTCATGTAGTTCGCCAATTTTTCGGTGCCGTAATGGGCCGCGAGATCGATCAGCGCCGCTTCGGCGATATGACAGGCGGCGAGTTGCGCCCGCAGATCGCCGAACACCTTGACGGGGACCCGCACATTGGTCTCGATCAGCGCAAACAAGGTCTCGTTGCGCACCCCGCGCGCGTAGAGCTTCAACGGCGGGATGCGCAGCCCCTCCTGGTAGATTTCGGTCGAATCGGACGCGTTCGAGCCGGGCACGCGGCCGCCGACATCGGTGTGATGGCAAACGGTGCCGGCCCAGGCGATCGGGCGCGCGGGACCGGGAACCCCCTCCCCCGCAAGCGGGGGAGGGTTGGGGTGGGGGTCCTCCAGCTCCGATGCGACGCCACCCCCACCCTGCCCTCCCCCGCTTGCGGGGGAGGGTGAGTGCAGAAAGATCGGCTTGAACACAAACACGTCGGGCAGGTGCATGCCGCCCTGGTACGGATCGTTGAGGATATAGACGTCGCCCGGTTCGATATGGCCGGCGAACGCGGATTCGACGGCGGCGATCGCAGTCGGCATCGAGCCGAGATGCCCCGGCAGGGTCAGCCCCTGCGCGACCAATACGCCGGCGCCGTCGAACAGCGCCGTCGAATAATCCATGTTGTCCTTGAGGACGCCCGAATAGGTGGTGCGAAAGACGGTCAGCGCCATCTCGTCGGCGACCCCGAACAGCGCGTTCTTGAACAGCTCGAACTCGATCGGATCGCTGATCATGATCTCACCTCGGCACCGCTGGGCCACCCGATTGCAGCGCAGCCGGGGGCTGCGATCAAGGGCGAGCTTGATCGTGGCTACCTTCGTGGCTACATGAGGCAATGCAATTCGAGTGGTCGGAAGCCAAGCGCCTCACCGTTCTCGAAACCCGCGGCCTTGATTTTCTGGACGGGCGGCGACTGTTTGATGGAAGACGACTTCATACGCTCGGTTCGCGGCGCGAGGCAGAGCAACGCTGGCTCAGCATTGGCGAACTGGACGGTCGGTTGGTCGCGATTGTGTGGATGCTACGTGCCGAGACGATCCGCATCATTACCATGAGGAGAGCACGCCGTGCGGAAGAAAGGCGATATCGTGCGCTATACGACTGAACAACTCGATGAAATGATTGTTCAAGGTGAGAGCCGTACCGACTGGACCAAGGTCGACGCGATGACCGAGGAGGAATTGGAAGCGAGCATCGCCGCCGATCCCGACGACATCCACGAGGAGCTTGACTGGAGCACAGCGATCAAGGGGCTGCCGCCGTTCAAAAAGCACATCAACATCCGCATCGATGGCGATGTGCTCGACTGGTTCAAGGCTACCGGCAAGGGCTACCAAACGCGCATCAACAACGTCCTGCGCGCCTACGTCGAAAGCCGCAGGGCCAGTTGAGCGGAAGGCGATCGAATATGGGAATCGAGCGCCCCGAAAAATTGCCTTTTGCGCTGTACCACGGCACCTCGAACATTTGGCGCCAGTCGATTGAAGAACGAGGGTTGGGTGGAAGAAGGATCGTCGAAGAATTCCGTGCTGTCGAGTGTCTCCGAGCGACAATTTCGTATTTTGAAAAGTTACCGTCCGCCGAGCGGC
>DATLTH010000222.1:0-6030 GCA_035533695.1 Allostellaceae bacterium
CGGTGCTGCCGGCGAACAGCTCGACCCGGGCGTGGAAGGCATGCCGGATCTCCAGCGTGATCCAGGCGAAGCCGAAGACGCCGACGAGGACGCGCGCGATAAGCCGCAACACCCGCCCGGAGCCGCCGAGCCAGGCGATCATCGCGAAGATCGCCGCCGGCACCGCGTCGGCCAGCAGCAGCGCATCGAGGATCGGCAGGTCTCCGACCGAGGTGCCGAACAGCAGCATCAGCAGCTGCCACGGCACCAGGATGACGGTCGCGATCGTCAGCAGCAGCCTTCCGCCCCAGCGCAACACCGGACGCCGCCGCCGCTCGCCGAGCGCGATCAGCCCGGCAGCGAAAGCCAGCCACAGCGCGAGCAACGCCGCGCCGGCGGCGAAATCCTCGAGCGGGTCGGCGCCGAGCCGGCCGTAGATCGCGTGGATCAGCTCGAACGACAGCAGCGCCAGCGAGAACAGCGCGCTGCCCGCTTCGAGCACCCAGACCAGCGCATCGTCGGCCCGGCTGCCGAACTGCCTCGTCGCGACGATGAACGCCGCCGCCGGGACGCCGTAGCCGTAGAGCAGCCAGTTGAAGATCGGCGCCGCGCCGATCGGGTAATCGAGCACATAGGGGTTCAGCACCAGCCGCGCGACAACGATCGCGGCAATCCCGAGCGCAACCCAGCGCATCGCCTTGACCCGGATGCGGCCATCGACCCAGCCCATGGCGGGCAGGTGGAGGGCGAGGGCGACGGTCAGCCAGGCGTCGCCCAGCCCGAACGCCGCCGCCGTGACGGTGCTGCCGAGAACGCCCACCGCATAGGCGGCAAGCGCGGTCTCGATCTCGATATCGGGCAGGGCCAGGGCGGCGCGGCGTTGGGCGATGATGGCGGCGGCGCCGAGCTCGATGCCGGCGAGGGAGAGCGCGGTCAGCGTCCAGGCCACGTCGAGCTCGAATTTCTGCAGTCGCCAATAGGAGATGATCAGGATCGCGAGGGGTGCGGCGGCCGATATCGCGCCCCAGCGGCCCGGACGTGCGACCCGCGGCAACACGGCAAAGCCGCCGCCGCTGAGCAACGCCGTGAAGACGATCGCCGCGGTGGCGAAATCGGCGAGGTGATCGGGATGGATGCGAAACACCTTCAGGCTCAAATCCGGCAGCGGCAACGGCAGGTCCCAGCCGGCGAGCAGGACCAGGGCGAGCGCGCCGGCAACCGCGATGAGGTCGTCGAGCGCGGCGTCGCGGTAGGCAAAGGCCAGCAGCCCGGTCATCACCAGGATTGCGGCGCCGATGCTGGTCGTGCCGAAATGGTCGGCATGGGCCAGCGCGAGCAGGGCGACGGCGATCGACCACAGCGCGACGCGGATGACCGCGCGCAGGATCGGGTCGTCGGCAACCCCGGCCAGGAACGCCACCCGAGGGACGCCGGTGCGAAATGCGTAGAACAGGCCGAACTGGACCAGCAGATAGAGGGCGACGACCGGCACCTCCGGGGCGCGCGCATTGCCCAGCCACAGCAGCACCCAGCCGAGCGCGCCGGCGAGCGACAGCCAGGCGAGCCACCACCAGGCGCGGTGCCGCAACAACGCCAGCGAGCCGGCGGTGACGACGGCGAGGTAGCCGAACAGCGGCAACGCGTGCGGGTTGTCGCTGACCACCAGCAGCGGGACGACATAGGCGCCGACCAGCCCGAGCGCGGCGACCAGCGGCCCATGGCGCAGCGATTGCGCGACGGTCGCCCCCGCGGTCACGGCGAGCAGCACAAAGACGAGGCCGCCGGGCAGCAGCCCGTACAGCGCATAGGCGGCGTAGAAGCTGGCGAAGATGGTGGCCGCCCCGGAGGCGGCGAGCGCCGGCGGGACATACGAGACATCGGCCGCCGCGGCGTCGTCCGCCGGCTCGCGGCGCTTCACCCATTCGGCGCCGACCGACAGCCCGATGCCGAGCGCGATGCCCAGCACCACCCGGACGACCGGGGTCATCAACCCGTAATCGATCGACAGCTTGACGAGAAACGCGCCGCCGAGGGCGATCGTCGCGCCGCCCAGCCAGACCAGCCAGTGCTCGACCAGCAGCTGCTCCCATTGCCGCGCCGGAATTTGCACGGGAATGGGGGTCTCTACGGCCGGCTCCGGCTCCGGCAAGGGTGCGGCGGGTTCCGCGGCAGCGGGCACCGGCTCAAGCGGTGCGAAGGCAGCCGGCTGCGCCGCAGCGGCGGCACTGTCATCCGCCGGCGTCGCAAGCTGTTCGAGGCGTGTCAGCCGGTGATCGAACGAGCGCAGCCGATCGGTCAGCTCGGCAATCTGGTCGCGAAGCCGTCGGCCGGCTGAGCGCGCCCTCAGCCCGAGGGCGAAAGCGGCAACTGCGACGATTGCGAAGAGGGGAAACCAGTTCTCCCAATCCATGCCAACGTCCTCCTGGTCCTGACCGTCGCGATGCCGGACCGGGCGATCGGCCGGGCATGTGCCTTCATCGCCGGCGATCGTATAGTGAATGAATATTCATTCACAAGCAAAATCTTCAAGCCGCTGTCGCACACCGGGGCGAGGCTGCCGCGGGCCGCGACATCGCGCCCCCGACGTCGTTGCCGCCCTGTCCGAACGGCTTTGGTAACTCGTTGGAATTGCACATCTCCAGGCACCGCTTCCGGTGGTTGCGCGGGGGCACCAACTGTGTTACCAACCGCGCGGATTTCGCGGAGCCGGTGGGCGCCGAGCGGGTTGTTGCGCCGAAATCCTTCTCAACAACGAGTTGTCGCGACCGCCCTCCCGCCGGCGCACTGATCGAGGACCGATTTCCGTTGGCTGCTGAAGCAACCGGGGTTTCCGGCCTGGCTGAGCGTTATGCGGCGGCATTGTTCGAGCTGGCCGAAGAGCGCTATGCGCTTGACGCCGTGGCCAACGATCTGCGCGAATTGCGCACGATGCTGCGCGACAGCGCCGATCTCAGCCGGCTGTTGCGCAGCCCGGTGCTGTCGCGCCAGGAGCAGGGCAAGGCGATCGCAACGCTGGCCAGCTATGCCGGCTTGTCGAAGCTGACGCGCGATTTTCTCGGCGTCGTGGCGGGCAACCGGCGGCTCTTCGCGGTGCCGGCGATGGTCGAGGCTTATCTGAAGAAGCTGGCGGACCGGCGCGGCGAGGTCACCGCCGAAGTCACCGTCGCCCGGCCGCTCGACGAGACCCGGCAGGCGGCGCTGTTGGAGCAATTGCGCCGCGCCGTCGGGGCGCGCGTCGCGGTCGAAATTCGGGTCGATCCCGGCCTGTTGGGCGGCATGATCGTCAAGGTCGGCTCGCGCATGGTCGACGCATCGTTGAACAGCCGGCTGCAGCGCCTGCGGCTCGCGATGAAGGGCACCGGCTAAATTCTAGTCCCGTCATGGCCGGGCTTGACCCGGCCATCTAGACCCGCGGGTGACGAACAAAGAGGGATGAAGAGGTACAGATGGAAATCCGCGCAGCAGAAATCTCGGCGATCTTGAAGCAGCAGATCGCCGGTTTCGGTAGCGAAGCGGACATCGCCGAGGTCGGCCAGGTATTGTCGGTCGGCGACGGCATCGCCCGCGTCTACGGCCTCGACAAGGTCCAGGCCGGCGAATTGGTCGAGTTCCCCAACGGGACGAAGGGCATGGCCCTCAACCTCGAAACCGACAATGTCGGCGTCGTGATCTTCGGCGACGACAGCGGCATTGGCGAGGGCGACACCGTCAAGCGCACCGGCTCGATCGTCGACGTGCCGGTCGGGCGTGGCCTGTTGGGCCGGGTGGTCGACGGGCTCGGCAACCCGATCGACGGCAAGGGACCGCTCGTCGACGTCACCCGCACCCGCGTCGAGGTCAAGGCGCCGGGCATCATCCCGCGCAAATCGGTGCACGAGCCGGTGCAGACCGGCCTGAAGGCGATCGACGCGCTGGTGCCGATCGGCCGCGGCCAGCGCGAATTGATCATCGGCGACCGCCAGACCGGCAAGACCGCGTTGGCGATCGACACGATCCTCAACCAGCGCCAGGTCAATGCCGGCACCGACGAGTCGAAAAAGCTCTACTGCATCTATGTCGCGATCGGCCAGAAGCGCTCGACCGTCGCGCAAATCGTCAAAACCTTGCAGGATTACGGCGCCCTCGAATATTCGATCGTGGTGGCGGCCACCGCGTCCGAGCCGGCGCCGTTGCAGTTCCTCGCGCCCTATTCCGGGTGCGCGATGGGCGAATATTTCCGCGACAACGGCATGCACGCGCTGATGGTCTACGACGATCTGTCGAAGCACGCCGTCGCCTACCGCCAGATGTCGCTCTTGCTGCGCCGCCCGCCGGGCCGCGAAGCCTATCCGGGCGATGTGTTCTATCTGCATTCGCGGCTCTTGGAACGCGCCGCCAAGATGAACGACGACCACGGCGCCGGCTCGTTGACCGCATTGCCGGTCATCGAGACGCAGGCCGGCGACGTCTCGGCCTACATCCCGACCAACGTCATTTCGATCACCGACGGCCAGATCTTTCTCGAGACCGACCTGTTCTATCGCGGCATCCGCCCGGCGATCAACGTCGGCCTGTCGGTCAGCCGGGTCGGCTCGGCGGCGCAGATCAAGGCGATGAAGCAGGTTGCCGGGCGGATCAAGCTGGAGTTGGCGCAATATCGCGAGATGGCGGCCTTCTCGCAATTTGCTTCCGACCTCGACGCGGCGACGCAGCGCCTGCTGGCGCGCGGCTCGCGGCTGACCGAACTCTTGAAGCAGCCGCAATTCTCGCCGGTGCCGGTCGAGGAGCAGGTCGTCGCGATCTTTGCCGGCACCCGCGGCTATCTCGATCGGGTCGGCGTCGCCGATGTCGGCCGCTTCGAAGCGCTGATGCTCGGTGATTTGCGCGCCAAGCGCCCCGAACTGCTGGACGCAATCCGCGACGAGCGGGAAATCTCGGACCCGACCGAAAAGGGGCTCGCCGGGTTCCTCGACGATTTCGCGCGGACCTTTGCGTGACGATGATCACAGCAATTTGGGCTTCCCGGCGTAGGCCGGGACCCATCCCGCAACCCGCTCCCGAGCTGATCGGTGGGTCCCGGCCTTCGCCGGGAAGCCAATTCAATCGTTGTAGCAACCGATGCCCAGCCTGAAAGACCTGCGGGTTCGCATCCGCAGCGTCCGCTCGACCCAGAAGATCACCGCGGCGATGAAGATGGTCGCCGCCTCCCGGCTGCGTCGCGCCCAGGAGCAGGCCGAGGCGGCGCGGCCCTATGCAATGCGGATGGAGCGGGTGCTGGCTTCGCTCGCCTCTCGCATGGCGGGAATGCCCGGCGCGCCGCCCTTATTGGCCGGCACCGGCAAGGACGACGTACACCTCGTCGTCGTTGCCACCTCCGATCGCGGCCTCGCCGGCGGGTTCAACGCGACGATCCTGCGCGAGGCGCGGCGCCGCATCCGCGAACTCGACAACGCCGGCAGGACCCTCAAGATCCTGACGATCGGCCGCAAAGGCCGCGACAGCCTGCGCCGCGACTACGCGAGGCTGATCCACGACAGCCTGACGGAAGTCGGCCGCCGCCGCGTGTCGTTCGACGAAGCGCGCGACATCGCCGGCCGGCTGCTGAGCCTCTACCAGGCCCGCGAGTTCGATGTCTGCACGATCGTCTTCAACCGCTTCCGCTCGGCGATGACCCAGATCGTCACGGTGCAGCAGCTGATCCCGTTCGCCCCGCCGCAGGCCGAGGCCGAAGCGGCGACCGCGGCGCTGGCCGGCGCCGTCTACGAGTTCGAGCCGTCCGAAGAGGAAATCCTCGCCGAATTGCTGCCCAACAACCTCGCGGTGCAGATCTACACCGCGCTCCTCGAAAACGCGGCGAGCGAACAGGGCGCCCGGATGACCGCGATGGACAACGCAACGCGCAACGCCGGCGAGATGATCGACCGGCTGACGATGAACTACAACCGCACCCGCCAGGCCGTCATCACCAAGGAGCTGATCGAGATCATCTCCGGCGCCGAGGCGCTGTAGTCGACCCGAGTGTCATTGCGAGGAGCACAGCGACGAAGCAATCTCGACAAGGCGAGCAACACT
>DATLTH010000223.1:0-15178 GCA_035533695.1 Allostellaceae bacterium
CGCCCTTCTTCATCGCCGCGAAGCGGGCACGGTTGAAGAGCCCGGTCGTCTCCCGCGTCCACTGGCAGCAGATCGCGACGAAATCGGCTTGCGGCAGCAGGCGGTCGAGATCGTCGGCGCCGCCGATTTCGTTAAAACCCGGCGGCAGTTCCTCGCCGGTCGCCGCATGGCGACGCGTGCCGACGACCCGCATGCCGAGCGCCGCGCCGAGCCTTCCGACCTCGCGCCCGATCCCGCCGGCGCCGACGACGCACAGCGTCTTGCCCTGCACCAGGAGCGGCCGATAGAGGCGGTGGTCGAAGGCGCCGGCCTGGCGGTCGAATGCCGCGTGGTGGAGGCCCATCGCAAAGTGCAGGATGCCGGCGATCGCATATTCGGCGATCGGCAAGGGGTTGGCGACGCCGCGCGACGTTGTCACGACGATTTCGCTGCCCCACAAATCGCTGGTGAACAGGTTGCTGGCGCCGGCCTGGCGCTGGTGAAACCATCTGAGAAGCGGCGCCCGGCTGCGCAGATCGCGGGGAAACGGCCAGCCGCCGATAACGATCTCCGCCGCGGCGAGCAGCCGGTCGCGCTCCTCGCGGGTCCCCGAGCCGGTCGTGTCGGGCGTCAGATAGCGCGCGACGGCAAAATCGGTCCAGGTGTCGCGGATCTCGCCGTCGAACCACCCGCCGGCATCGACCAGGCGAACCCGCTTGTCGAGTGCCGCGATCCGCGCCCGCTCCGCTTCGGTGCTGCGCTGAATGCTCAGAATATTAATTGCCGGCATGCGCACGCCCTCCGACCATCACGCGCAAACCTCGACTATAGCGCAACAGTCAATCGCCGGTGCTAGTCGGCGTCTGGGAGGGTGCGGTTCGGGGGTGCCGTCATGTGCGACGGCACTCGAGTGAGGCGGCTAACGCCGCCCCCCGACGGCTCGTTGTTACTGGCCGGGCGGCTTGTAGGAGCCGCGAATTTTGCCCGCTCGCTCGCGAAGGCCCTTGACCTCCTCCATGGTGAAGAGGCGCGTCAGTTCGACGTGATGAACGGTACCGGCGGATATCGCGACACCGGTTATCGCAGGCGCCATCGCGGGGTCCGGCACGTCGAAAATCACCATCACGCCGGGACCATTGGTAGCCCGCCCGTACATCGCGACAAGCTTGCCCCCGGCGGCGGTAAGCAGTTGTTCGACTGCCGCCTGGCGGTTGGCGTTGGGGTTTTCCCGCATCGCGTTAAGGGCTTGCGCTGTATAGTCTGCCGTCAAACAGAACAGCATGACGTCCCTCCCCTGGTTTTGTTGTGGGTAGCGCGGCCACGCTAGGCCCTATTTTCGCGATGGGCAAGGTTATGCCACCGGGTTGACCGGCGGCGGCTTGACCCTGCGCACGTCCGCCATCCACTATCGCGGCAAGACAACGAGTAGGTCGCAGGAAGGCGGCGGTCTGATCCGGCGGCCCGCCGTCGCGCGAAGGGAGAAGAAGAAACATGGCTGAGCGAGCACCGTTTCTGAATACCCCGTACAGAGCGGTGGAGAGCTCAGCCATTGCGACCTACAGTCACGACCGGGTGGTGTCGGGCGTCATGCCCGCCGCAACCGCGGAAGCGGACCGCAAGGTGCTGCGCAAAGTCGCAAGACGGGTCGCATCGGATGCGGTCAAAGCCGGCCAATTGGATTAGCCGCGCTCGACGTCTGCGCATTGCGGGAGGTCGAGGCCATTTCGGCCCGCTGATGGTGATATTTGCGGTCGGCGCGGCGCAACCGGTGATATCCTCGCGCGGACGTTACAAAACCGTCTGTAGCGGTTGAGAACAAATTCGTAGGGAGGGGACCATGTTGCGCCGGTCAGCCGTCGCGGCACGCGGCACGGCGTGTCTGGTATTGCTGTTGTTGGCCGGCTGCCATAGCGAAGTTCAAAGTCTTGAATATGGCGAACCGAACTTCAATACCGCGCTTCTGCTTGCCTATCTGAAATCACCTCCCGGCCGGGCGGTAAACGGTCCAATCGCAGCCGTTGACGCCCAAGGCAACAGCTTGTCGCTGCTGCCATCAGCACGACCCACCGCCGCCGTTGGCCCGCAGATCATTCCCGATGAATGCCTCGATGCAAGTGCCGCGAACCGGAATGTAACAGCTTGCGTCTATGCCCTGAAGGGACTGATCGACGATCAATATCGCGAATATCGGATTACGCTCCATCATCTCGCCGATGGTGGCAACGCGCTGGCCGACACCATTGTTCTGGGCGTCAACACGGCGGGCGCGACCGTCGTCGGCGCCGCGGCCAAGACAATCCTGGCCGCGATCGGCGTCGGCGTGGGCGGGACGAAATCCATCTTCAACCAGGATATACTGTACAAGCAGGCGATCATCTCCGTTCTCAATCAGATGGATGCCGATCGCGATAAGCAATTCAAGGTGATGCTGGACGAAATGAACGGAAGCAGTCCGTACACGCTGGCGCAGGCGAAGGACGATCTGCTTCTCTATTTTGAATACGGCACCTTCGACCACGGCATCAGCTCGCTGCAGGCGGCAACGGCAGCGAACAAAGAGAAATGCCAGAAGCAACTCGACGCCGCGAAAATCGCGGTAAGCAGCGGCAATGGCGCGCCCGTGGATGGGTCGACCGCGACCGGCGGCTGCTCCGACACGACGAACGGTTCGTGACGCCAGCGGCAGCGCGCGATTGTCTGCTGCCGCGCGGTCAAAACTGTTGACCTTGTGCCGTGCTGCGAGCCAATAACGCGCGATGACGATAGGTGAAGCTCCGCCGCGGGCCCGAGGGGTGCCGCACAGCTCCCATTGGGGTGCGTTTTCGGTATTGGTGCGCGACCGCGATGTCGAGATCGTGCCGCATCCGGGCGATGCCGCACCGTCGGCATTGCTCGGCAACATTCCGGCATCGGTATCGCACCGGGCGCGGGTTGCACGGCCGATGATCCGGCGGGGCTGGCTGGAGCGTGGCCCCGGCCCGGACGAGCGGCGCGGCGCCGACGAATTCGTCGCGGTGTCGTGGGATGAGGCGCTCCAACGCACCGCCGCGGAATTGCGCCGCGTCTACGACCGGCACGGGCCGCGCGCCGTCTTCGGCGGCTCCTATGGCTGGGCCAGCGCCGGGCGGTTTCACGATGCGCAGCACCAGCTCCACCGATTTTTGAACCTCGCCGGCGGCTATGTCCGCTCGGTGGGCAGCTACAGTTCAGCCGCGGCGAGCGTGATCCTGCCGCATGTGATCGGCCCGCAAGCGGCGGTCGCCGGCAACAATGTCAGCTGGGACGAGCTCGCCGACGAGAGCGCGCTGGTTCTGGCCTTCGGCGGCATGGCGTTGAAAAACAACGATGTCGGAGGCGGCGGGACCAGCCAGCACGTCGCCCGCGGTCACCTCGCCCGGGCACGGGCGCGCGGCGCCGAGTTTCATCTGATCGACCCGCTGCGCGACGATTTCCCGGCCGAGATCGCGGCGGTGTGGCATCCGATACGCCCCGGCACCGATGTCGCGCTGATGCTCGGCCTGGCGCATACGCTGGCCCGCGAGCATCTCCACGACCGCGCCTTTCTCGAGCGCTATTGCGTCGGCTGGGAAACCTTCGAGGCGTACCTGCTCGGGCATGGCGACGGCCAGCCGAAGGACGCCGCCTGGGCGGCATCGATCTGCGGTCTTTCCGCCGCCGAGATCACCGCCTTGGCGCGACATATCGCCGGGCGGCGCACGCTTGTCACCTGCTCGATGTCATTGCAGCGCGCCGAGCATGGCGAGCAGCCGGTGTGGATGGGGGTCGTGCTGGCGGCGATGCTCGGGCAGATCGGGCTCCGGGGTGGCGGCTTCGCCTATGCGCTGGGGGCGACCTCGAATACCGGGAAGCCGCCCGTGGCGGTGCCGTTGCCGACCATGCCGACCGGCCGCAACCCGATTCCCGACTTCATCCCGGTGGCGTCCATTGCCGACATGCTGCTGAAGCCCGGCGAGGCGTTCGATTATGACGGCCAGCACCTCGTCTATCCCGAAATCAGGCTGGTCTATTGGGCCGGCGGCAACCCGTTTCACCACCACCAGGATCTCGGCCGGCTGCGCCGCGCCTTCGGCCACCCCGACACCGTCATCGTGCAGGATTCGGCGTGGACCGCGAGCGCGCGCCACGCCGACATCGTTCTGCCCGCGACGATCACCTTGGAGCGCGAGGATATCGGCGGCGCCGCCGGCGACCCGCTGATGGTCGCGATGCACCAGGCGGTCGCTCCCTACCGCGAGGCGCGCGACGATCATGCGATCTTCGCCGGGCTGGCCCAATGCCTCGGCTTTGGCGAAGCCTTCACCGAGGGACGTTCGCCGCGGCAGTGGCTCGAACAGCTCTATGAGCCGACCCGCCGGGCGCTCGCCGAACGCGGCGTCAACGCGCCCGATTTTGCGCAATTCTGGGAGGACGGCGAGCTGGTCCTGCCGGTCGAGGAGGCGGATGGCGGCATCGTCCGCGCCTTCCGCCGCGACCCCGCGGGCGCCAGGCTGCCGACGCCGAGCGGCAGGATCGAGATCGCCTCGGCGACGATCGCCGGTTTCGGCTACCCCGACTGCCCCGGCCACCCGGCCTGGCTCCCGCCGGTCGACGGCGCCGGATCGCCGCGCCAGGCGCAGTTTCCGCTGGTCCTCGTCGCCAACCAGCCGGCGACGCGGCTGCACAGCCAGTTGGATTTCGGCGCCGCCAGCCTCGCCGCGAAGATCAAGGGACGCGAGCCGGTGCGCATCCACAAGCAGGACGCCGCCGCGCGCGGCATCGAGGACGGCGACATCGTGCGGCTCTACAACGACCGCGGCGCCTGTCTCGCCGGCGCGGTGCTGAGCGAAGCGTTGCGCCCGGGCGTCGTCCAGCTGGCGACCGGGGCGTGGTTCGACCCGGCGGCCCCGGCGGCAGAGACGCCCTTTTGCGTGCATGGCAACCCGAACGTGCTGACCCGCGACGCCGGGACCTCGCGCCTCGCGCAAGGCTGCACCGGCCAGCTTACCCTGGTCGAGATCGAGCGGTTCGACGGTCCGTTGCCGCCCATCAAGGCATTCGACCCGCCCGGTTAGGCCCGCATTTCGCGCTTGGCACCCCGGCGCCGTGGTCATGTGCCGTACGGCGATCAATGCCTATATCATCGCGTTGATGACGATCAGCGGGGGAAGTTCGCCCCGAAGGCGGGGGATGTGAGGGGCGAAAGCGCCGCGCCGGTCGCCAACCGGGCCATGACGACCGCGACGATCATCGTCGCGTGTGTCATGCAGGGGCTCGACACGACAATCGTCAACGTCGCGCTGCCGCACATCCAGGGCAGCATGTCGGCTTCGCAAGACCAGATCTCGTGGGTGTTGACCTCCTACATCGTCGCTTCCGCGATCACGATGCCGCTCACCGGCTGGCTCGCCGGCCACTTTGGCGTCAAGTACATTTTCCTCGGTTCGGTGATCGGCTTCACCTTTGCGTCGGCCTTGTGCGGCGCCGCCACCAGCCTCACCCAGCTGGTGCTGTTTCGCCTGCTGCAAGGCGTGTTCAGCGCCGGGCTGGTGCCGCTCGGGCAGGCGACGCTGTTTACGATCTATCCGCGCGAAAAGCACGGCCATGCGATGGCGATCTTCAGCACCGGCGCGATGATGGGTCCGATCATCGGCCCGACGCTGGGCGGCTGGCTGACCGAGAATTTCGACTGGCGCTGGTGCTTTTACATCAACCTTCCGGTCGGGGCGTTATGCGCGCTCGGCATCTTTGTCTTCATCCGCCCGTCGCGTCCGATGCGGCGCGGCGAGTTCGACCTGTTCGGCTTCGCCATGCTGAGCATTGCGGTCGGCGCGCTGCAATTCATGCTCGACCGCGGCGAGATCAAGGACTGGTTTCACTCAACGGAGATCTGGACCGAGGCGACCATCTCGGTGTTGTGCTTCTATCTGCTGATCGTCCACACGATAACGGCCGGCGAGCGCTCGTTCCTTAATCGCGAACTGCTGAAAAGCCCGAATTTTGTCGCCGGCAGCCTGTTGATGTTCGGCGTCGGCCTGATCCTCAGCGGCACCCTGGCACTGATGCCGTCGATGATGCAGGTGTTGATGAACTACCCGGTGTTCGACGCCGGTTGGATGATGGCGCCGCGCGGGTTCGGCACGATGCTCGCGATGTTTTTCGTCGCCCGAATGATCAACCGCATCGACAACCGCTGGTTCATCCTCGTCGGGTTTCTGCTGACGGCGGCTTCGTTGTGGCAGATGACCGGGTTCTCGTTGCTGATGGGGTCGGGACCGATCCTCTTCGCCGGGTTTGCCCAGGGTTTCGGGCTCGGCTGCACCTTTGTGCCGCTCAACCTGCTCGCGCTGTCGGGTCTGCCGCATCACATCCTGACGCAGGGAACCGCGATCCGCGCGCTGATGCGCATGCTCGGCGGCAGCATCGGCATCGCCATCCTCGAAACGCAGCTGACGCAAAACACCCAGATCGTGCATTCCCGCCTGATCGAGGGGCTGCGCCCCGACAACCCGCTGGCGCATTTCCTGGCGGTGCCGTTCAGTCTGACCACTCCCTCGGGGATCGCCGCGCTCAATCAGGAGGTCACCAGACAGGCGGCGATGATCGGCTATATCGACGACTTCGCGCTGATGCTGGTCGTCATTCTGGCGTCATTGCCGCTCTTGCTGCTGGTGCGCAGCCCGCGCCGCCAAGCGGTGGCCGCCGCGGCCGACGATTAGTCTAATAGCCCATCGTTTTGTCGATTTCCTGGAGCAGATGCCCGCCGGTCTCGATGCTGCGGATGTTCGCGGCGATCTCCGCGACCAGCTGGGCAACGGTCGGCCGGCGCGCCACGTGCGGCATTACCGTGACCTTCGGGTGCAGCCAAAGCGGGCTGTCCGGCGGCAGCGGCTCTGGCGATAGCGCGTCGAGCGCAGCGTAGGACAGCTGGCCCGAATCGAGGGCGGCGATCAGATCGGCATCGACCACATGCCCGCCGCGCCCGACATTCACCACCATTGCGCCTCGCGGCATCATGGCAAAGGTGCGGGCGCACAAGATGCCTTCTGTCTCGCGCGTCAGCGGCAGCAGGCACACCGCGATATCGGTTTGTCTCAGAAACGGCGCGAGCTGGTCGTCGCCGTGAAAGACCGGAATCTCGGCGTCGGCCCGCGGCGAGCGAACCCAGGCCGACACCGGAAAGCCCAGCGATTTCAGCACCAGGGCCGGGGCCGTCGCCATCATGCCGAGGCCGAGAAAGCCGATATGCCGTTCCTCGGGCCGAACGATCGGCTTGCGCAGCCACTCGCGATTGGCCTGCGCCGCCTGGTACGCGGGCATGTCGCGATGGAAGCGCAGCACATGCATGATCACGTATTCGGTCATCATCGGATCGCCGCCCGCCGGCTCCACCTTGCCGAGGGGGGCTCGCGGCAGCCTTGGATGATTGATGAAGGCCTCGACGCCGGCCGACCGGCTGAACATCGCTTTCAGGTTCGGCAAATCCGGCAGAACATCGAAATCGGGGCGGATGAACGCAAGGTATTCGATATCGGCTGCCGCGCCGACATCCGGCCAGATGCGGATTTCGAGCTGCGGCAGCTGCTCGGCGAACGTGTCCCGCCAAGCCGTCGCATTGCCGATCTGCCTGTCGAGATTGACGATGAGCAGTGCCATATTTCCCCTCAACGTAATCGGGCGCCGCCGGCGTCCTCGCTGCCTGCTGACGATAGGCCACAACCGACCGCGGCGACGCCGGCAAAATAGCATTATCCTTGGCAAGCGAAACCAGGAGGGAACGACATGGCAGACAAGATTCGGCTGGGTCTGATCGGGGCCAGCGTCACCGGAACCTGGTCTTCGCGTTCCCACCTGCCGGCGATACAGGCCAGTTCGGAGGTGGAGCTGACGGCGGTGTGCACCACCAAAGCCGACAGCGCCGAGGCGGCGCGCCAGGCTTATGGCGCCCGGCTGGCTTTCGACGACTGGCGCAAGATGGTGACTTCGCCGGAGATCGACGCCGTCGCAATCGTCGTGCGGGTGCCGTCGCACTACGCGCCAACCAAGGCGGCATTAGAGGCCGGCAAGCACGTCTATTGCGAGTGGCCGCTGGGGCGAACGACCGCGGAGGCGGTGGAGCTGGCGGCGCTGGCCAAGGCGAGAGGTCTCGTCACGGCGATCGGTCTGCAGGCTCGCGTCAATCCCGCCGTCATGCACATGAAGGAACTGGTCGCGTCCGGCTTTGTCGGCGAGATGATGGCGGTCCATGTGAGCTTGATGCGCGAAGGCGTTCTGTCGCGACCATCGAACCGGACCTGGCAGCGCGATGCCGAACTCGGCGCCAACACCCTGACCATTGCCAACGGCCACACGGTGGATGCGATGCGCTACGTCGCCGGTGATTTTTCTCGGCTGTCCGCCGTGGTCGCGACCCAGGCGAAGCAATGGCTCGACACCGGCACCAAGACGCTGTTGGACGTTACCTCGCCCGACAACGTGCTGCTCAGCGGCCGGTTGGCGAATGGCGCGGTGGCATCGGTCCACATCGGCGCCATTCCGTTTGCCGGCAGCGGTTATCGGATGGAAATCTACGGCCGGGAGGGGACGCTGGTCGCGCTGGGCGAAGACTCGCCGCAGCTGAGCAGCGTCCTCCTGCACGGGGCGAGGGGCGGCAACACGCTGATGCCGATCGCTGTGCCGCAGCATTTCACGGTTGCCGCGCCCGGGACGCCGTCAGGTGAAGCTGTCAACGTCGGTCAGATGTACGCGCTGTTTGGCCGGACGATCCGTGATCGGACGAGCAGCGGCGGTGAAGGCGTCCCGCCGGGCTTTGATACCGCGGTCGACCTGCATCGCCTGATCGACGCCATAACGCGGGCGTCAGACAGCGGTAGCGCGGTTGCCGGCGGGTAGGGTGGGCGTCGCGGCGGTCTGCCTGCCCCTCGGTGGCACCCTCAGTGGTGCCAGCGCGAAAACACGTCGAGTACCGTCAGAAAGGCCGGGCCGCCGATGACCAGAAACAGGCTCGGCAGGATGAACAGGATCATCGGAATGGTCAGCAGAACCGGCATCCGATTGGCCTGCTCTTCGAGCCGTACCAACGCATCGTTACGCAACTCGGCGGAGACGACGCGCAGCGCCTGAGCGAGCGGTGTCCCGTATTTCAAGGTTTGCGACAGGGTGGAGACGACCGAACTGACGCTCGGCATATCGAGCCGATCGGCCAATCGCCGAAGTGCATCTTCGCGATTGGGCAGCATCCTGAGGTCGGCGCCCGTTATCGCCAGCTCCTCGGCCACTTCGGGCTGCGAGGCGCGCAATTCGCCGACAATGCGGTTCATCGCATCCTCCAGCGACAATCCGGCCTCGACCGCAATGACGAGGAGCTCGATCGCGTCCGGCAGACCGCGGGAAATCGCGCGTTTGCGGTTTGTCGCACTGCGGGAGGCCATCTTTTGCGGGACATAGACGCCGAGCAGGGCGCCGAACAGTGCCGCCAGCGCCAGCAAGGCGGGTTTGCGGACTCCGCCGTAGCGGTAGGCCAGCAGCGGGAGGATCGCGGCGAGGGCGACCGCAACCACCAGGCGCACCACCAAAAACACCTGCGGTGCGTAAGTTGTCGGCAAGCGAAGCTTGGTGAGAAACCGGGCGAATTCCAGCTGCTCGCCGTGCAGGATGGAGCTGGTCAGCAGGCTCGCCGGTTCGGCGGTCCTGGATCTGCCGGTGGCCCGCGCGACGGCGCGCCGCCCGAACGCCAGAAGGTCGACGCGGCCACGCAGCTGTTCCCGTCGCAGGGAGACGTTGTGCGCAACGATGCACAGCCCGGCGAAGCCGAAGGTAATTGCGGCAACGCCGAACAGAAATGCAGCGGACAAATCAGACATGATTTGCGTCCTAAAAGACTCAAACCGCCAGGGCGTTACGGATCATCGTGCGCATCGTCAGCGCCGCAGCCAAGATCAGGAAGAGCGCCACGCCGAGAATCACGTTGCCCCGCGGGTCGTTGAACAGAGCGTTAAGGTAGGTGGGGGCCAGCAGCGCCAGCGCGCCGCCCACGAAAAACGGTATGGCACCCAGAATAAGTGCCGACATACGCACTTCTGCCGATGCCGCATGGGCTTTCAGTATCACTGCGCGCCGGCGGCGGATGATTGTGCTCAGCGTTTCAAGCGTGGCGGTGAGGTTGCCGCCGGTCATCTGCTGCAGCGCCACGGCTACGGCGAAAAACCGAAAGTCGGTGTTGCCGATCTGCGCGCTGATTCTGGTCAGGGCCTCGTCAAACGGCATGCCGATCGCGGACTGGTCGGCAACCCGGCCAAAAACGCCATTGATCGGCGGGCTGGCCTCCTGCGCGACGGTCCTGACCGCGGCACCGACCGGCATCCCCGCCCGCACAATGCGCACCACCATATCGATTGCATCGGGCAGGAGCTCGCTGAACTGAGCATCGGCACGATGCTGCTCGCGCATCATAACGAGCCGCGGAATGAGGAAAAATACGACGGCGGTGACCACCCAGCCAATGGAGCCCGGCACGTGAAGCGCCAGCCGGTTGAACAGCCAAAAGGCGATGGCCGAGACAATTCCCACCACCAGCAAGGTGAGGGGACGGTTGGACAACCCCCAAGTCCGCCGCATGCGGTAGGCGAAGACCGACTGCACCATGGCAAGCGCTCGATCCTGCCATCGCGGCACCTCTTCGGGATCGACTTGCGGCCGCTGTGTGGGCGTATTCTTCAGCAGCTCGACACGCTCGGCGAGCGTGCGATCGTTGCGCTGGCCGACCAGCACCATCACGATCACCGCCAAGCCACCAGCCATCAGGAATGCAATGGCGATCATCGGTGTCATAGCTATGCCTCCGCTCCGCCGTGAGCGATCGTCTTCATGAACTCCGTCGCCAGCCCGTAATATTCCAGCCGTTTCAGAAAACGCGGCTGGATGCCGCTGGGCTCAAAACTCCCGTTGATCGTCCCATCCTCGCTTTGCCCTTCGTATTGGAAGCTGAAAAGGGTGGCGAGCCCGATGGTGTCGTCTTCCATGCCGAGAACTTCGGTCAGCTCGGTGACCCGGCGGGTGCCGTCGCGCATACGCTCGATGTGGACGATCAGGTCAAGCGCGCTGACGATCTGACCGCGGATCGCGCGGCTCGGCAGACTGGTGTTGGCCATCATCACCATGTTTTCGACCCGCGCCAGCGCATCGCGCGAAGAGTTCGCGTGGATCGTCGACATCGAGCCGTTATGGCCGGTGTTCATCGCCTGCATCATATCGAAGGCTTCGGGGCCCCGAACCTCGCCGACGATGATCCGATCGGGGCGCATCCGCAGTGCGTTGCGCACCAGATCGCGCTGATTGACCTCGCCTCTGCCTTCGACGTTCGGCGGCCGCGTTTCGAGCGGCACGACGTGCGGCTGCTGCAGTTGCAATTCCGCGGTGTCCTCGATCGTGACGACGCGCTCGCCCGGATCGATCAGACCCGACATCGCGTTGAGCATTGTCGTCTTGCCCGACCCGGTGCCGCCGGAGATCAGGATGTTGAGCCGGCAATGCGAGGCGATCTCCATTGCCCGGGCCAGCTCGGGCGAAACGCTCTTCAGCGCGACCATTCTGGAAAAATCGAGAAAGGTGCGCGTGAATTTGCGAATCGAGATGCTCGGCCCGCGCAGGCAAAGCGGCGGGATGACGACATTGACCCGGCTGCCGTCGGCCAGGCGCGCGTCAAGCATCGGGCTCGATTCGTCGACGCGCCGACCGACCGACGAGGCGATCCGCTGCGCGACATAAAGGACGTGAGTGTCGTTGCGGAATTGCAGGTCGGTCAGCACCAGCTTGCCGCGCCGCTCGACATAGATCTGCCGCGGGCCGTTCACCAGGATGTCGGAAACCGTTTCGTCCCGCAGCGGCGCCTCGAGCGGGCCGAGCCCGATCATGTCGTCCACCATCGCGGCGGCAAAGGTCTGCTGCTCCTGTTGGTTGAGCAGAAGCCGGCGCTCGTTGGCGACCTCGGCGACCAGCTGCTCAACGCGGTTGGTCAGCTCCGGCCGGGACAGGCGCACCGCCATGGCCGGCTCGATCTGAGCCAGGATTTGGTCGTACAGCACGTCGGTCTGCTTGACTGGTCCCCGCGGCCCGCCGCCGACCGGCGGGCGAACCAACGGCGGAGTCGGGACAACCCCGTTTACCGCGGCGACCGTTTCGTCGCGCTGTGAGGGTCGCGAACTCAAACCCATCAGCCAAAGATCCTTTTCCAGAGAGACCGCTCTTCTTCGGCAGCGGTCCCCGAAAGCCGCAGCGACAGCGCTGCCATTCCTTCGCGCATTGCCGCGCGCTCCTGCACCGACTTGGTGCCCAGGGTCGCTGCGTTCATGATCTTGCGATCATAGCGGATTTTGACATCGGGCGCGGGAATGACCCGCAGCATCTCCTCCTCCGGCAATTCGCCCTCGGCGGACTGCTTGTTGAGGACATGCACGACCGTGCGTTCCGGCGTGTTCGGGCCGAGCAGCTCGCGCCAGCGCCCGACGTCCCGGATCGAGGTGAGAGAGCCGTCGCTGACCAGCAGCAATGTCGACGGCATGTGCAGCAGGGAAGGTTGCGACTGCGCGATCTCGGATGACAGATCGACCAGAACGTAGCGGAAATGCGTGAGAAGCTTCTGCAGCAAAAGCTGAACGGCATCCTCGCTCGGCACCAGCCGGTCGGACAGCGGCTCGAGCCCGGCGAGCAGACCGAGGCGGCCGCCGACCGATACCACGCCGCGTTCGAGAAACAATTCGTCGATGCGTTCGGGGTCGTCGAGCGCTTCGCGCAGTGCGTGCGTCGGTGTCGCATGAAGCTGCAACGCGGCATCGCCGCCATGCAGATCGAGATCGAGCAGCAACACGCCGCTCTGGCGAATTTCGGCGATGTACCAGGCAAGGTTGGTCGCCACCGTGGTGGCGCCGACGCCGCCGCGCACGCCAAGCACGATCACCAGCCGGCCGCTGCGGGTCTGCTGCTGCGTTCGCGTGCCGCTGCTGATGTCAACCAACGTGCGGCTCAGCACATTGCCGATCAGCGGCTTGTAGAAATACTCGGCGACACCGGCCGATTTGAGGTCGCGGTACAGCACGATGTCGTTGCGCTCGCCGACGACAATGACCTCGGTTCCCGGATCGCAGACTTCGGCGAGCCGGCTGATGCGCGGCAGCGGCTCGGAGACGCCGCTGATGTCGAGGATCAGAAACTTCGGCGACCCGCGGCGGCTCAGCTCGTCGACGGCGGCATCGATGCCGCCGCGCACCACCTGCCCGTCGATAAAGCCGACATCGGAAAACGAACGGCGTGCCACGCCTTCCGAATCGGCGTCGAGAAGAAAGGCCATCGCCGTCGGGATGGCCGGACCGGTCTGCGCGGCGCTTTGCGGCGGCATATCGTTTCCTCTCGTTAAGCGGCGCGCGCGGTCGAAGGCAGCGACAGGGCGCCCTGCTTGCCCGGAGCGGCCGGCGCCGGAGCGGCCGGGGCCGCGGCCGGAGCGCCCTCGTCCGTGCCCGCAGCGCCTTCTTCGCCCGGTGCCACCGGTGCCTTCGAGCAGGTGATGGAGGTGTGGGTCTTTTCGGAGAAGCAGCGCCTCTCGATCCTCATGGTCGTTTGGGCGCCGCCGCGCACGATCTCGACGAGGACCGGTGCGGCCTGGACCGGCGCGCCGCCGGCCGGCACTCCCGCCGCCCCCGGTTCCGCCCCGCCGGCGAGCGCGCGCAACGCCGGCGACACCTGGGTCGCCCAGGTCGGCAGCGGGGTTGCGCTGGTCGGCGCAGCCACGCTGTCGGCGAGGCCGCGCAGGCTCAATTGCAGCCGGCCGAGCTGGTGGGCGACCACCAAGGTCTGCGCCTGCGCCTCGCTGACTTCGAGGGTCACCGATTGCGGCACCCGGGCCGGCTGTGCCACCGCCAGCTTGTTGCCCGGCTGTTGGAGGTTGGTTATCTGGTCGGTGGCGATGACGCGGATGTTGCTGAGGATCGTCTCGCCGACCGATTTCAATGCGGCGGCATGGCCTTGGCCTTCGCTCTCGAGGTTCTGCGTCAGGATCACGTCGACATGGTCGCCCGGCCGGATCAGACCGGCGCCGACCGCCGCGGCGTCGATCGACAGCGCGATCGCGCGCATGCCGGGCGCCAATACCGCCGGCAGGAACCCGACCTGGGTCGGCCGGATGATGCCGTCGGCGACGATCGGATCGCCCTCCTTGAACTCGCGCCGGGTCGCGGCGCCGAGCGCGTCGTTTTCGCCGGCTTTGCCGCGCACATAGGCGCCGGGCGGCACCTGGGCCACCTCAGTCCATTTCAGATCCTCGCTGCGCATCAGCGTCGCGGTCGGCAGGTCGCGCGCCGCCACCAGGATCGAGGCCTGCGTGGCCGCGGCGCGGTTCCCGCCTCCGGGCCGCACCCGCAACGACAACACCGCGAGCACGACACCCGCCACCAATGCCAGGACGCCGAGCGCCAGCAATAAGCGTCTAAGGAGCATGGTTCACCATCCCCGATTCAAGTCGCCCGACAGGATTGACCGGCACCGCGGGCGTCGGCGCTCGCCTTTTATACCCGGTTTTCCCCGATGATGAACACACCGTTCGGTTTGCTGATGGCCGAATTCGCCACTGTCGCGGCCCAATCGACGATAAATCCCGCATTTGGACGGGTCCGGCGCCGGAAGGGACACCGCAAACCGCGGCGGCGATACAGCCGGCGACCCCGCTTCTACCGCAGGATGAAAGAATCGCTCGGGCATCGCGCGCTCGCTCACTTGGGAAAGCACGCCGTCGCGGTGAGCGGACCGGAATAGGCCGAGAACGCCGGAAAGATGTAATAGAATTGCGACGTAAGGACGACCTTCTCGGCTGGGGCGATGGTGCTCGCGCCGCAGTCCGTCGTCGTCGTCTGGGGGGGAGGGTTAATGCTCGACACCGTAATCCCCCAGGCGCGGTCTTGCGCGTCGCTTAGCGTGCCCGTGCAGGACCCGATCGCGGCGCAGCGCGCGGTTGCCTGGGCGGCGTAATCGAGCGTCGTCTGCGACCAGATTGACCTTCCGTAATCGATGATGCCGAAGCTGATCAACAGCAGGACCGGGAGGACGAAGGCGAATTCGATCGCCGCGACGCCCCGGTCGCCTAAGCGGATCCCGATACGATTGCGCCAGCTCATCGGGGGACCTACTGGACCCGGCGGTAGGTGCTGCTGGTCAG
>DATLTH010000224.1:0-6761 GCA_035533695.1 Allostellaceae bacterium
GCCCGGGGCGAGGGCGCGGCGGCGTAGCAGCGGTCAGGCCCGATCGGCGGCGGATTCGTTGCCAGGGTGTTCGTTGCCGGGGCGCTCCTTAATCGTCACGCGCCAGTGGATGCGGTCCTCCTCGGGCGGGTAGTCGCCGGCCGCCTTGTGGTAGGAGCAGCGATTGTCCCAGATCACGATGTCGCCTTTTTGCCACTGGTGGTGGTATTCCGCCTCCGGCTGGATCATCGCCTTCGTCAATTCGGCGATCAGTTCGTCGCCCTCGTCGCGCTCGATACCGACAAAATCGACGATCTTGCCGGGGTCGAAATAGAGCGATTTGCGGCCGGTCTCGGGGTGGATGCGAACGATCGGGTGATGGACTGGCGTCCACTCCTGGTCCTCCGGGTTGAGCAGCCGCGACCCGCCGCGCCGCCCGCCATAGGAAAACGCTCCGATCACCCCGTCGAGCCGGTCTTTCAGCCGCGTTGGCAGCCCGTCATAGGCGGCATAGCCGTTGGCGAACAGCGTATTGCCGCCGCGGCTCGGCACCGCCAGCGCATAAAGCTGGGTCGCCTTGAATGGCGCCTGGTTGTAGGCGCCGTCAGTGTGCCAGCCCTCGGCGCCGCGACGGTAAATCTCGTCTCGCAAGTTGCCGGCGTCGTCGAACTTGTTGATGCCGAGCATTGTGATCTTGGGATGCTGCGGGTGGCGGGTCGATTTCGACGGGTGCGGCGTCACCGGCCCGAACCGCTCGCTGTAGCGGATGAAATCGGGGATCGTCAGGTCCTGGCCGCGCACGCACATGACGTTATGGTCGAGCCACGCCTGATAGATCCGCTGCCAGGTATCGTCGTCCATCGTCTTGACATCGACGCCACGCACCTCGACGCCGATCTGCGGTCCCATGCGGTTGATCTCGACCATCGCGATTCCTTCCCCTGGCAGCGGCCGCCAGTGAACACGCGATGCGGCCGCATGACAAATTCCTATTGCGCAAGGCAGCCCATGCAAGCAGCCATTGCGGTGGGCTTCGCCCTGCTCAGCCCACCCTACGGCGGCATTTCGTAGGATGGGCTGAGCGCAGCGAAGCCCATCGGCCGCGAGCCGGCAAAACGTCCACGCTGCGGACGAGCGGCTTTCGCGCCTCTTTCGTCCCCGGGCGCTCTTCCCTTAAGATCGGATAGGTTCAGCGCCGGCGCGGGAGGGATTGGGGCGGTGGCGGTTTGCACTCCGTATATTTTGTTGGTTGGCGATGGCGCCGCATCCGCAGCGCCTTAGCGTCACGCGCGGCTCATGGCAGCTGGCGCAGCCCTTCGCGATCTCGCGCGGCAGCAAGACGGCCGCCGAGGTCGTGGTCGCCGAAATCTCCGACGGCGAGTTCCGCGGACGCGGCGAATGCGTGCCCTCGCCGCGCTACGGCGAGAGCGTCGACAGCGTCGTGCGGACGCTCGAAGCCATGCGCGGTGCGGTCTTCTCGGGCCTCGATCGCAGGGAACTGCAGCAGGCAATGCCGCCCGGGGCGGCGCGCAACGCGCTCGATTGCGCCTTCTGGCATCTCGACGCCCAGCGCGACGACCGCCGCGTCGCCGATATCGCCGGGGTGGGGAAGCTGCGGTCGGTCGTGACGGCCTATACGCTGAGCCTCGACACGCCGGAGCGAATGGCCGAGATGGCGGCGGCGCAGGGCGCCCGGCCATTGTTGAAGCTGAAGCTCGGCGGCGACGGCGATATCGCGCGCGTGCGGGCGGTCCGGCGCGCCGCGCCGTCATCGCGGCTGATCGTCGATGCCAACGAGGGCTGGAATGAGCGCCACCTCGTCGAAATGATGCCGGCCTTCGCCGAATTCGGGGTCGAGCTGATCGAGCAGCCGCTGCCCGCCGATGCCGATGACGCGCTCGCCCGTCTGCCGCACCCGATCCCGATCTGCGCCGACGAATCGTGCCGCACCAGCGCCGACCTCGACCGGCTCGCCGGCAAGTACGAGGCGGTCAACATCAAGCTCGATAAAGCGGGCGGGTTGACCGAAGCGCTGGCGCTGGCCGCGGCCGCGCGGGCGCGGGGGTTTGCGATCATGGTCGGCTGCATGATCGGCACCTCGCTGGCGATGGCGCCGGCAATGCTGGTGGCGCAGCAGGCCGAATTCGTCGATCTCGACGGGCCGCTGCTGCTCGCGAGCGACCGGGCGCACGGGCTGCGCTACGACCGCAGTACCGTTTACCCGCCCGAGCCGGCCCTGTGGGGCTGACCGGGTGGGGCTGACCGGCCCGGCGTGATCTACGCGCCGCACAGGCTGGAGGAGGGCATCGCGGCATTGGCCGGCGAGCCGATCTTCGGTGCCATCCTCGAACGTGCCGGAGCGCCGCGCTTTCGCCGGCGCCGCAACGGCTTTGCAACGCTGCTGCATATTATCCTCGAACAGCAGGTCTCGATCGACGCCGCTGCGGCGATGCACCGAAGGCTTGCCGGGCTGTGCCGGCCGGTCGCGCCCGCGCCGTTTCTGGCGCTTGACGACGCGACGTTGCGCAGCTGCGGGTTCAGCCGCCAGAAGATGGGGTATGCACGGGGCCTCGCCGCTTCGGTCGGCGACGGCAGCCTCGATTTCGTCGCGCTTGCCGATGCCGACGATGCGGCGGCGCTGGCGGCTTTGATGAGCCTCAAAGGGATCGGGCGGTGGAGCGCCGAAATCTACCTGATTTTCGCGCTCGGCCGTCCCGACGTCTGGCCGGCGGCCGATCTCGGGTTGCAGCTCGCGGTGGCCGAATGCCTCGGCCTCGCCGAGCGTCCGAAGGAACGGGATCTGCGCGAGATCGGGGATGCGTGGCGGCCGTGGCGCTCGGTCGCTTCCTGCCTGTTCTGGCAATCCTATCTGCACGCGCGCGGCCGCACCGCCCCGCTATTGCCGCCGGAACTCTACGCCGCCGGCGCCTGATACCATAAGTTAGATTGTATTGAGTGCTCGGCTAACGAACTCAATCTCAATCCGGCTTCCCGGCGAAAGCCGGGACCCACCAATCCGCGTTCGAGCTGTTGACGAGTGGGTCCCGGCTTTCGCCGGGAATGCGGATTTTTAAGCGTACGTGCCTGAACAGCGAGTGACTCAGCGCAAGCTGACTCGGGTATGCCTACGATTTCGGCATCTTGAACTGCTGGCCCGGATAGATCAGGTTCGGGTTCTGGATCTGCCCGCGATTGGCCGAGAAGATGACCGTGTAACGGTCGCCCTGGCCGTAAAGCTCGCGGGCGATCACCCACAGACTGTTGCCTTGCCGCACCACATAGGTGCCGCTCTTCGCCAGTGCCGCCTGGGCGAGAGGCTCGAACGGCGCGGCGATGCGGTTCGCGACCGTGCCGTCGGCGGCAAGCTGCTCGAGCTGCAATTCGAAACCGCCATCGGGCACCGGATCCGCTGACGCCAGCGCCCATCGCCCGGTCGGATCGGCGGTGACGTTGCCGAGCAGCGTCTTGCCGGCATAGACGCGGAGCCGCGCGCCGGGCACGGCATGGCCGGACAGGACCAGGCGGTGGTCCGCGCCGTAGCTTGCGGTGTCGAGCGACAACAGCTTGCCGACCTTCGCCGCCCAATCCGGCTCCTGCAGTACCCGCGCCGGCTGGCTCGCATCGCCCGGCAACAGCACGGCGAGCGCCGACGATTTGGCATCGGGCGAAGTCGGCCGGATCACCGACAATGCCACGACATCCGCCGAGCGACGCGGCTTGCCGCCGTCGCGTCCGGTCGCTTCGAGGCTGAGCTTGCGGTCGCCGAACGGGATCGGCGTCTGCGGCACCAGCACAAACTCGCCGCGCGCGTCGGCCGTTACCTCGCCCAGCGATTTGTCGCCGTCGAGCACCCGGACCCGGTCGTGCGGCATCGCGCGGCCGGCGATCACGGCCTGACCGTGCGGGTCGACCGTGACGATGTCGAAGCTCGGGAGCACCGGAGCGGCGGGCGGCTTGGCCGCCGGCGCCAGCGAAGCGGCCGCAGGTGGCGACCGGGGCGCCACCCGGGTCGGCGGCGAGGGCGTGCCGCGCAGGAAGATGACCGCCGCGACGGCGATCGCCAGCGCCGCCGCTACGGCAGAGCCCAACAAAACGAGACGTCGCACCAATCGTCACCGCCGGGTTGCTGTCTCCCGATGAGTCTATGCCCGGTCGGGCACCCTTGCAATCGTCGCCGGATCGGCGGAAGAGGGAGCATTCTGCGGGTCGCGGGCGAGGCATCATGCGGCACGTCAATCGAGTGTGCGTCTATTGCGGCGCCGCCGGCGCGGTCGACGCGCGCTACCGCGATGCGGCGCGGGATTTGGGCATCGCGCTGGCGACCGCTGGCATCGAGCTGGTCTATGGCGGCGGACGAATCGGGCTGATGGGGATCCTGGCCGACGCGGCATTGGCCGCCGGCGGACGGGTGGTCGGCATCATCCCCGACCGGTTGCGCGCTGCCGAGCTGGCGCATGAAGGCGCCACCGAACTGGTGATCGCCGGCAGCATGCACGACCGCAAGCGGCTGATGGCCGAACGGGCCGAGGCGTTTGCGGTTTTGCCGGGCGGCATCGGCACGCTCGACGAGACCTTCGAGATGCTGACTTGGCGGCAACTCGGTCTGCACGACAAGCCGATCTTCCTCGTCGATGTTGCGGGGTATTGGCGACCGTTGCGCGAGCTGCTCGATCATCTCGCCGCACAGGGTTTCGTCGCCCCCGTGGTGCCGCGATTATTGCGGATTGTGCCGGACGTCGGCGAGCTGATGAACGCGCTGGAGCACGCCAAACCGGGCGGGATGCCCCAATCCGCCTTGCTGTGATCGCGGTTGTGATCGCGCCGCCTCGCACCAAGCTCCTGAGGTTTCTTGATAATCCGCAGCGAAACCTGCGCTATGCACGGCGACGGTGGAGAAGGTTGTGGAAAAATAATCCGGGTTCGCCCGAGGGCGGCTGTTTCCCGAGCGGCGATGCGGTTTGCCTATAAAAAAGGCATTATCTGTTGTGCGGTTGGAATTAAAGGGATTATCATCGAGCCAAGGAAAGCGGCGCGATAACGGCAAGTAAACGGTTGGTCTCAAATTCGGCATTCCGCAGACTGGTCGCGGCATGCGCCAAACTGTACATAACCGCGATCCATCGCTCGGCGCGGCAGCCGCTGCTGCCGGGCGGCGGGCGCGCATTGGGCGTGTCGCGCAGACGCCCCTGCCTTGCCTCGATGCGCCGGGGCCATTATGGTCGCGGCCTTCCAACTCAGCCGAAACGAAAGCGGCGCGTGGAGGTGCAAGCATGTCGGATCTCGAGATCGTTTGGACGAAAGTTGACGAAGCACCTGCGCTTGCTACGTTTTCCCTTCTGCCGATCGTCCAGGCCTTCGTTGGCGCGGCCGGCGTGAAGATGAAGCTGAAGGACATTTCGCTGACTGGCCGCATCATCGCCAACTTCCCCGACAAACTGACGCCGGCGCAAAAGATTAACGACGAGCTCGCCGAACTTGGCCAACTTGCGATGCGCCCCGAGGCCAACATCATCAAGCTGCCCAACATCTCCGCCTCGATCCCGCAGCTGAAGGCCGCGATCAAGGAGTTGCAGAGCAAGGGTTACGATGTGCCGGACTATCCGGACAGCGACGCGACGCCAGCGGATAAGGAAATCCGCGCCCGCTACGGCAAGGTGCTCGGCAGCGCCGTCAATCCGGTACTGCGCGAGGGCAATTCCGACCGCCGCGCCGCTGGCGCCGTCAAGCAGTACGCGCGCAACAATCCGCACAAGATGGGCGCCTGGACCAAAGAGTCGAAAACGCGCGTGGCGCACATGTCGGGCGGCGATTTCTACGGTTCGGAGGTTGCGACGACCGTTGCGGCGCCGACCAATGCCCGTATCGAGTTGGTCGGCCCAGCGGAACTAGGGGGCGCGGTCACGGTGCTGAAGGCGAAGACCGCGCTCGACACCGGCGAGATCATCGACACCTCCGTCATGAGCGCCAAGGCGCTGCGCAAGTTCTTCGCCGAGCAGATCGAGGACGCCAAGAAGCAGGGCGTGCTGTTCTCGCTGCACGTCAAGGCGACCATGATGAAGATCGCCGACCCCATCGTGTTCGGCCATGTCGTATCCGTCTTCTTCTCCGATGTCGTCGAGAAGCATGCCGCCACGCTGAAGAAGCTCGGCGTCAATCTCAACAACGGCTTCGGCGATCTGCTGACAAAGATCGAGACGCTGCCGGAGGCCGAGAAAAAAGCGATCAAGGACGATATCGCGGCCGAGTACGCGAAGCGGCCGGCCCTCGCCATGGTGAATTCCGACAAGGGCATTACGGGCCTGCATGTGCCCAGCGACTTCATCATCGACGCTTCGATTCCGGCGATGATCCGCGAATCCGGCCGCATGTGGGGCCCGGACGGCAAACTGCACGACACCAAGGCCGTCGTCCCGGATCGCGCCTACGCGCGGCTGTATCAGGCGGTCATCGAGGACTGCAAAGCCAACGGCGCATTCGATCCCAAGACCATGGGCACGGTGCCGAACGTCGGCTTGATGGCGCAGAAAGCCGAGGAATACGGCTCGCATGACAAGACGTTCGAGGTTCCCACGGGCGGCACGGTTCGCGTCGTCGCCGATGACGGCAAGGTACTGCTGGAGCGCTCCGTCGAGGCCGGTGACATCTTCCGCATGTGCGAACTCAAGGACGCGGCCGTGCGGGACTGGGTCAAGCTCGGTGTCCGCCGCGCGCGGCTCACCAACACGCCTGCGGTCTTCTGGCTCGACAAGAATCGCGCGCACGACGCCCAACTCATCGCCAAG
>DATLTH010000225.1:0-3522 GCA_035533695.1 Allostellaceae bacterium
CTTGGTGTTGCCCAAGGGCCAGAAGATGCGGGCGGCAGCTTCGGCGGCGCGGACCTGCTCGATCGGCCATTCCGGCGAGTTGAGGCCCTCCGGCTCGGCCTTCAGCGCCTCCCACTTCGCCGGATCGGCGCACAAGAGGCCGGGCACGTCGGGGGCGCGCTGCGCCCAGGGATCGGTCGCCGGGTCAGCTTCGTCGAACAGGCCGAACGGCGCGATCAGCGCGAGGCGCTTGACCGAGCCGGGCCAGATCGCGGCGATCTCGGCGGCAAGCGAGGCGCCGACCGAGCTGCCGGCAAGATCGGCGCCGTCGAGCCCGGCCTTGCGCACCAGCTCGTGCGCCGCCAGCACCCAGTCGAGATGGCTGTCGAGCACGGTGTGGCCGCGCTCGCCGCCGGGGAATCCCGGCAAGGACGGCACGATCACGGTGCGCTCCTTCGCCAGCGCGTCGAGGAACGGGATCCACTTCGGCAAGCCGCCAAATCCGGCGAGAAAGCCGAGCTTCGGCCCGCTGCCCTTCTGCCAGACGCGACAGGAAAAGCCGTTCAGCTCGACGGTCGTGGTTTCCGGCTCAGGCATCGATCACTCCGCCGCCATCGTCGATGGCTGGAACGACGGCAATGCCGCCCGCTCGCCCTGCGCCATCGGCGTTGGCCACCAGCGGTCCTCCCACTCGGCGAAGACATCGGCCAGTTGCGGCATCACTTTCTCGGCGAAGAGCTGCGTGTTGTATTTGGCGAGGTCCTTCTGCATGTTGCCGAACTGCAACAGCAGCATCAGGTGGCCGACGTTGAGCTTGTGCGCCACTTCCTTGATCTGCTCGGCGACCTCGTCGGGCGAGCCGATGATCACGTAGCCCTTGTCGACGATCGCGTCCATCTCGCGCGCCAGCATCTGGAACTTGGTCTCGTAGCGCTGGGTGTTCGCGGCGGCCTGCTGCACCTGGCCCTGGATGCCGCGGCGCTGGGTTTCCTCGGTGGTGTAGCCGGGCGGCCCGGCAAAGCGCGGGTCGATGTGCAGGCAGCGGCCGTAGAAATACTCGGCCGGCTCGCGGTACAATTCCATCGCCTTTTCGCGGCTCTCGGCGACCACGACAAATTGCAGGAAGCCGGCCTGATACGGGTTGCGGTCCTTGCCGAGCCGGTCCATCTCGGCCCAGAACCCGTCCATCGTCGCCTGCCCGGCCTTGTAGCCGTAGTAGGACAGGTAGCAGTAGACGTGGTCCATCTGGGCGCACCAGCGCCAGGTTTCGACCGAGCCGCCGCCGGGGATCCAGATCGGCGGGTGCGGCTTCTGTATCGGGCGCGGCCAGATGTTGACGTAGCGCTGCTGGTTGAAGCGGCCGTTGAAGGTGAAGGTGTCGGGCTCGGTCCACGCCTTGACGACGAGGTCGTGCGCTTCGAGGTAGCGCTCGCGCAGCAATGACGGGTTCTGGCCGTAGGCGTAGCAGGTGTCCATTGGCGACCCGACCGGGAAGCCGGCGATGAGGCGCCCGCCGGAGATCACGTCGATCATCGCGAATTCTTCGGCGACGCGGGTCGGCGGGTTGTAGAGCGCCAGCGAGTTGCCGAGCACGCAGATCGCGGTGTCGGTCGTGCGGCGGGCGAGCGACGAGGCGACGAGGTTGGGCGACGGCATGAGGCCATAGCCGTTCGAGTGGTGCTCGTTGACACAGACCGCGTCGAAGCCGCACTGGGCGGCGTATTCGAGCTCGTCCATGAAGTCGTTGTACATGTGATGGGCGCGCCGGGGATCGAACAGCGACGAATGGATATCGACCCACACGCTCGGGTTCTTCTCGCGGAAATCGTCGGGCAGTTCGGTGTAAGGCATCAGGTGGAACCACATTAGCTTCATGGCTTGTTCCTTCCGAACGGCGTTCAGGAAACCCGATCCATCGCAGCCTGACCCGAGAGCCGGGGCGCGTCAACCGCGACGCTGGGCGCCGATGCAACTTGAAAGTGAGACACGACCCGGCTGTCGGGCCGCGTGCCAGCGATCGGCGGTTCGGATAGAATGTTCACCGCGCAGCCGCAGGAGGTTGGAATGACGCGGATGACGGGCGGGCGGGCCTTGGTCGAGATGCTGAAACGCCACGGCGTCGACACGCTGTTCGCATTGCCCGGCGTGCAGAACGACGCCCTCTTTGTCGCGCTCTACGATGCCGGCGACGATATCCGGGTGATCCATCCGCGCCACGAACAGGCCGCCGCCTACATGGCGTTCGGCTACGCGCGGGCGAGCGGCAAGCCGGGCGCCTATGCCGTGGTGCCGGGGCCGGGCGTGCTCAACACCACCGCCGCGCTCGCCACCGCGTACGCCACCAACACGCCGGTCTTGTGCATATCGGGCCAGATCCCGTCCAACCTGATCGGCCGCGGCTTCGGCCTGTTGCACGAGGTGCCCGACCAGCTCGCGATCCTCAAGGGCCTCACAAAGTGGGCGGAGCGCATCAACCACCCGAGCGAAGCCGGCAAACTGGTCAACGCAGCCTTCCGCCAGCTCGGCGACGGCCGGCCGCGCCCGGTCGCGCTCGAAATGCCGCTCGACATCATGGCGCTCGAAGCCGAAGTCGCGCTGCCGGCGATCGAGCTGCCGCCCCCTGCCCCGGTTCCCGACCCGGAGTTGATCGGCCAGGCCGCCGCGCTGCTCGCCGCGGCAAAGCAGCCGATGATCTATGTCGGCAGCGGCGCCGCCGATGCAGGCGCCGAGGTGCTGGCGCTCGCCGAGCGGCTGCAGGCGCCGGTCGTCACCTATACCGGCGGCAAGGGCGTCGTCAGCGACCGCCATTACCTGGCGCAGAACCTCCTCGCCGGGCACGAATTGTGGAAGGCGACCGATGTCGTGCTGGCGGTCGGCACGCGGTTCAACCAGCCGCAGACCCGCTGGGGGCTCGACGGCGACATCAAGGTGATCCGCATCGATATCGACCCCGTTGAGATCACCCGCATCACCAGGCCGGCGATCGGCATCGTCGCCGACGCCAAGGATGCGCTCGCCGCCCTCAACGCCGCATTGCCTGCTGCCGGGCATGCCTCGCGCCGCGGTGAGTTCGATGCGCTCAAGGGCAAGACGATGGCGCGGCTGGAGGCGACGCTCGGGCCGCAATGCGAATATCTCGCGGCGATCCGCGCCGAATTGCCCGACGAGGGCATCTATGTCGAGGATCTGACGCAGGTCGGCTATGTCGGCCGCCTCGCCTTCCCGGTCTACGGCCCTCGCACCTACATCCACAGCGGCTACCAGGGCACGCTCGGCTTCAGCTATGCGACCGCGCTCGGCGCCAAGGTCGCGCGGCCCGGTGTGCCGGTGGTGTCGATCTCCGGCGACGGCGGCTTTATGTACAATGTCCAGGAGTTGGCGACCGCCGCCCTGCACAACATTGATGTCGTCGCGGTCGTCTTTGCCGATGGAGCTTATGGAAACGTCCGCCGCATGCAGAAAAACGACTATGGCAACAAGCTGATCGCGACCGACCTCTTCAACCCCAATTTTCCGAAGATGGCCGACAGCTACGGCATCGCC
>DATLTH010000226.1:0-3331 GCA_035533695.1 Allostellaceae bacterium
TGATATGCAGCAGCTGGATATTATAGGTGGTGTGCAGAATGTCGGCGGTGGTCGACAGACCCCACAGCGACGGCTGCTGCCCCATCAAGGTCAGCGGCCGATTGGGCCGCTGCACATGATCCCAGCCGTACAGGAAATCGAGCAGCACATTTGACGTATAAGGCAGATGGATCGAATTGCGGGCGATGCCAACCATCGTCACATTGTCGTTAATCAACATGCCGTTCTGGTAGAATAGCGGCTGGCGCCCGACCGTATAGCCGAAATCGATCGGCAGGACGCCCTTTTCGTCGAGCACCGGCAGCGTGGAACCGAGATCGCCCTCGAAGAACAGCGTGCGGATATTGGCGTTCGCGTCGTTCTTGCCGCCGCCGCGGCCGGGCGCGAGTTGCCAGCCGCTGAACGCGCCCGAGGCGTCGTAGTTGAGGGGCTGCATGCCGACGACGAGACGCTCGGTGCCGGTCAGCTGCAGATTGGCGAACAGGTCGAGCCGGTTGGCCCATTCACCGGTATGCGTGGTGCCGTTGTAGAACTCCTGCAGCGCCGACCGCATCGTCCCGAACACCCACAATCGCGGCTGCCACACGGCGCCGCCGGGCAGTTCGAACCCCTGCGATAGCGGGCCGGTGGCAAGGAAGCCGTTGCCGATCTCGAGCAGCGGCGCGGGCCGCAAGGGCAGCGTCCCGACACCGAGCAGGGGTGCCGGCTTGTTCGATACGCCCGGCGGTGCCGTTACCTCGCCGATCGGAAAGATCGAGCTCAGCCAGCCGCCGGGCGGAGCCGGCGGCAGCGCCGCCGGCGCAGTCTCCACATGGGAGCCTATCGCCCAGGGCGGCAGCGACGTCGCCACCACCTTCTCGGGCTTTTCCTCTTCGCTCGCCGGCGCTTTCGCGCGCGCCATCTGCTGGTCGATACCCTTGCGATAAGCTTCCCAATACGTCGCCTCGGCATGGGCGTGCGCCGCCAGGGCGCGCAGCTTGTCATCGGTCAGCGGCGTCTTCAGCGTCTGCTCCAGGCGGTGGGTCAGTTCCGGGTTGCCGATCGCCTGTTCGAAGCCGGCCGCATCGCTGCTGATGGCCTTATAGAGCTTGTCGGCCATGTCGCGGTAGTGGGCGAGATCGCCCGACGCGCCCTTCGTCTCCGACGCGGCGCTCGGCGGCGGTGCCGATGGTGAAAAAATCGTCGAGGCGGAGGATGCCGCACCCGAGGGGCCCGGCGCCCCCAGCAGCGATCCTCCGAGAGGCGAGGATGCCGTCGATGAGGCAGGCTTCGAGGTCGTGCTCGACGAGGCCGGCGGCGCGGCCAGCAAGGATCCCCCCAGAGGCGAGGATTTTTTCGATGAGGAGGGCTGCGAGGCGGCGGTCGAGGACGCCGGCGCCGACAGCAGCGAGCCCCCCAGAGGCGATTCGGCCGCCGCCGCGGACGCTGCGCCGCCGACCAGGGTGATCGCGCCGACCAGCCCCACCGCCCCGACGAGCGATGCTACCGACCGGTGATGCCGGGCGACGTCGGTTCGCGCCGCCGCACGCAGTGATTGCACCCGGTTTTTCCCTCGCATCAGAGCCCCCTGCGGGTGCCGCGTCGGTCGTCGCGGGGTCGTGGTCATTGGACCTGGATGTCGAACTCGCGCTTGGCGATCGCCACGGCGCCGTTAACAAGATTATCCACCACGGTTCGTGCTGAATAATTGTAGTCGAACCCGACATACTGGCTCGCCAGCACGAGGTTGACGGGCACCGCTTGGCTCATCAGCCGGGCCGTCACATGGTAGGTGCCTGGGCCGGTCAAGGCGGCAGCGCCGATGCTGTAATCGGCCGTGCGGCGACCCAGCGGCTCGATCGATTCCTTCTGGTTGCGCGCCACGGTCGGCCGGCCGAGCAGCACTTGCGAGAAAGTCGATGACCGGACATAGGGCAGGGCGGTTTGCGAGTACGGGATCGGCAAAACCGCAGGCTCCTCGCCGCCGCGCAAGTTGCGCGTGAAGACCCGACCCTGCAAGTTGAACAGTTGCGAATCGAGCGGCACCCGGCCGGCACGAACCCATTCCGAGTGGCGATCGCGCAGATCGCCGTCAGGATCGCGGTCGCCGGATCGGAAGACCACCTTGCCGCGCGGATCGGTGACCGTGATGTCGAGCCATACGGGCCGCTCCTCGGTGAACCCGGTCGGCACGTTGTGACCTGACGTCAGGTTCTTGACCACGACCGAGAAATCGATCCCGCCAGGGCCCGCCTCCTCGGTCGTGACCGCCCCGATCGCGTACCCGTTGCGCAACACCTCAAGCCGCTTTTCCTTGTGGTATTGCAACAGCTTGAATTGGTTTTTGATGATCTTAGCCGCCTCGTAACGATCGTCCACCGATCGCCAATGCTTGGGAAATTTATATCCGGGCGGTATGTGCTTCTCGAACGCATCGGTGCCCCAGCCTGCCTTGTAATCAAATTCCGTCCACTGGTTGACGTTGGCGAGGTCCTGCGCCTCCTTGTTGAACGGGAACAGACCGGGATGGATGATCGGATAATCGGGCCCGGCAAAGGTGTGGTCATGCAGCGTCCGGGTCTCGGTCGGAATCCCGTTAACGACCGCTGCCGGGCCGCGGGCGAAACCGGAAACCTTGCCCTGGATCTTGCCCATATGGCAGTCCTGGCAGGTGATGCCTTGTGCCGCCGCCGGTGAGGTGCGGTATTCCGAAAACGCCTCTTCGAGACGGAAGCCGTTGAACAACGTCACGTCGTGGCAGCTGCCGCAGAAGGTCGATGATTTGATCGGCTTGAAGTAGACCGCGTCATCGTGAATCAGCAACCCGACCTTCTTGGGGTTCGGTTCGACATGATATTTCGGGTCGGCGATGACGCGCTTCAGCTCCTTGTTGCCGAGCGGGCCGTAGACCGGGGTCGTGATGCCGCCCGGGATCATCGCGAGACGGCCGCTGACCTTGTTATAGGCTTTGGCGATGCGATGACAGGTGATGCAGGTGATGCCCTCGCGCGAAATCGCGTGTCGTTCGAGCGCCGCCGAGTCGGGGGCTTCGCCGAGGAAGCCGGCAATATCGGAATGGCAGCGCGCGCAGAAATCGCCGTTGCTGCCGTTCAGCTGATAGTTGATGGAGTGCTGCATCGCGTGAAACACGACGCTAAGCTCGGCATAGGCGTGCTGCGAGATCGACCACTGCCGGAACTGCACCGGGTGGCATACGGCGCACTGCAGCGCCGAGGGGAACTCGCTCACCTTGAACAGCGCGGCGTGGTCCTCCGCGCCTTTCACCTCGTTCTTGGTCTCCTGCTTGGTTTTTTCCTCGGGCGGCGGCGACGGCGGCGGCTGGCCCGGGACG
>DATLTH010000227.1:0-8690 GCA_035533695.1 Allostellaceae bacterium
CCCCCGCGACAGCGTCGCGACAGCGGGGGTCCAGGGTCGCGGGCGTCGTGCTTGCTGCCCTGGATGCCCGCTTTCGCGGGCACGACGACGGGGAGCAAGCGTTGGAGTCCATCCACTAATAGACCCCGCTGGGGAGGATGACCTTGAGCACGTCGCTGGTCGCGGTCTGGTATTCGAGCCTTCTTGGAGGTCGCCGGTGCGCTCGTTCAGCTCGTTGAACAGCCGCCCGTTCTCGATCGCGATCACCGCCTGATCGGCGAACGTCTTCAAGAGGTCGATCTGCGCCGCCGAAAACGGCTTGACCTCGCGGCGCGTGGCGGCAAGCGCCCCAACCGGATTGCCGTCCCGCAGGATCGGCACCGAGAGGGCGGTATGCGATCCCGTTTAAACGATGGCGGGAGCCGGGATAATCGCGCTCGCTAGCTCAAGAGGGTTCGCTTAAGTCCCTGAAAAGATTGGCGCGCCCGAGAGGAGTCGAACCCCTAACCCCCAGATCCGTAGTCTGGTGCTCTATCCAGTTGAGCTACGGGCGCATCAATGACTTAGCTCTATTCCCGCCGAGGGTTGGTCTCGCGACCGCCTCAGGCGGCCCCGGCTCTGCCGGGGCGCGGTGTTAGAGCATACCGGCCCCGGTTTCGCAAGCCGAGCCTGACGCCGCTTCCGCCGCAAGCGACCGCTTTCAATCCAGCAGCGCGAGGTCGATCGCGTCGCCGAGCTTGCAATAGCCGCTGTCCGAGGGATGGAGGCCGTCGCCGCAATCGTCCTCTTCGCGCATCTGCGTCTGGATCTGCGGGTCGCGCAAGGCGGCGTCGAAATCGGCGACGCCGGCGAAGGCGCCGCTCTCGCGGATCCACGTGTTGAGGGTGACCCGGTGCTTTTCGCGCGTCGGGTTCCAGGCGTTGGCCATGAAGGTCTCGTTGCCGAACGGGGTCAGCGTGCAGCCGATCAATTTGATGCCGGCGCTGTGGGCGCGCACCGCCATCTGCTGCAACCCGGCGATCATCTGTTCGCCGGTCGCCTCCTCCTCGGGCTTGGCCCAGCGGTTGCGCAGATCGTTGGTGCCGAGCATGACGATCGCGTGGGTGACGCCGGGCTGGGCCAAGACGTCGCGGTCGAAGCGCCTGAGGCCGCTGTCGCCGCGCAGATCGTGCAGGATGCGGTTGCCGCCGAGGCCGTTGTTCATGACGCCCATCGGCCGGCCCCCATTGGAGCTGGCGCGCTTGACGAGGCGGCGGGCGAGCTGGTCGGGCCAGCGGCAGAAGGCGTCGATCGTCGAGATGTTGCCGTCGGTCAGCGAGTCGCCGAGCGCGACGACGCCGCCCGCCTCCGCTCCGGCCATGACATCGACGCCGCACAGGAAAAACCACTGGTCGGTCAGATTGCCGACCGGCATCACCCGCTCGGCGGTGAAGTCGCCCGGCGGCGAGATGTAGTTGGTCTGGCGCGCATAGCGGCCGGTGATCTGGAAATTCGCCAACACCTCGCCGGGCAGATGGATGCTGACCGCCAGATCGGCGAGCGGCGGCACATCGAGGTTGACCGGGTCGCTGAACGCGACGGCGCCGGCCGCGATCACGGTGCCGTCATTGCCGCCGAAGCTGAGCTTGCGGTCGGAGCCGGCGACGATCGCCGGACCCTTGTCGCGCAAGGCGAGCCGCGCGCCGCCGATCGCCAGCGGGCGGTTGCCGTAGGCATTGGAGATGCGCACTCTGAGCCGGTCGCCGCCGAGGCTGAGGCGCGGGTTCATCCGCAGCGTGTGGTTGTTGAAGCCGACGACGCCCTCCGCCGGCGCCGGCGCCGCCGCCCATGTCCCGACCCAATGCCTGCTGCTCTGCATCGAACCCTCCTCCCATAGCGTGATTTTGCGGATGGTGCGGCCAGCCGCACCCCCGCCGCAACGGTTTTCGGGAAGCGGCCGATGTTATGCGGCCGCGAGCCCGATCGTGGCGACGCCGTAGAGCCGCATCACCGCGTCGTGCGTGCCGAGAACCATCTGTTCAAGCGCGGCCTGCGCAACCAGCATACGGTCGAACGGATCGCCGTGATGTCGCGGCAAGCCGCCGGCATGTTCGGCATGATCCGGGGTGATCGGCAGCGCGAGAAATCGGTTCCTCATCACGGTTTCCGTGATGCCGTGCGCGAATGCGATCTTGCCGCGCTGGCGTTTGATCGCGATTTCCCACACGGATGCCGTGCTGACGTAGATGTCGTTGACAGGATCGGCAATCGCTTCGCGCAGTTCGCTGGAGAGTGCGGCACTACCATCGTCCCACCAGATGAAGACGTGCGTGTCCAGCAGGATTCTCAAGCCTCGCCCTCCTCGCCTTCAAAAACCGCCTCCAGGTCAGGCATGGCGGTATCGAAATCATCGGCGATGAAGGTGAGGCCGAGGGCGTGCGCCGGCTTTCGCGGTTCCGCGGGAGGCCGATAGGGAACGAGTTTGGCCTTCGGCTTGCCGGCCTTGGCAATAATGATCTCTTCGCCGGCGGCGGCGCGCTCCACCAATTTCGAGAGGTTGGTCTTCGCATCGTAGAGGTTGACGGTGTCGCCCACGGCGGGCCTCCGAATGATTGACCAACTTGACCAAGAGATAGATCGGCGGCGAGGCGGGCGCAACGCCTACAAATACGGGTCGGGCTGCGCCAGGTAGTTCGTCACGCAGTCGCGCACGGCCTCTTCAAGCGGCGTGAACGGCGCGTTGTAGCCGGCCGCGCGCAACCGGCTCATCTTCGCCTCGGTGAAATACTGGTAGCTCGGCCGGAGCGCCGGCGGGATGTCGATGAACTCGATGTTGGGAGCGACGCCGCACGCGGCGCCGGTCGCGTTGATCAGGTCGAGAAAGGTGCGCGCCTGGCCGGTGCCGAGGTTGTAGATGCCTTTGATGCCGGCGTCCGGCCCGTGCCGCCATGCCCACAGCATGACCGCGGCACAATCCTTGACATAGACGAAATCGCGGCATTGCTCGCCATCGGCGTAATCGGGCCGGTGCGACTTGAACAGGCGGACGGGTTCGCCGGCGGCCACCTGACGCCAGTTCTTGGCGACGAGGCTCATCATCTCGCCCTTATGGTATTCGTTCGGCCCGAAGACATTGAAAAACTTGAGCCCGACCCAGAGCGGCGGGGCATGTCCGGCGGCCGCTTCGCGCAATGCCCACAGATCGAAGGCGTGCTTCGACCAGCCATAGAGGTTGAGCGGGCGCAGGCGTTTCATGGCTTCGACGCCGCCGGCATCATCGAACCCGGCCATGCCGTCGCCGTAAGTCGCCGCCGACGACGCGTAGATCAGCGTCTTGCCGGCGGCGGCGCACCAGCGCCACCACGCGATCGACGCGTTGAGATTGGTGGCGATGATGTCGTCGGCGTCATCGGCAAAGGTCGACGAATTCGCGCCCAGGTGAAAGACCGCCTCGACCTCGGCGCCGTAGCGCTCGAGCCAGGCCGGCAGCCGGTCGAGCGGCACGATCTCGAAAAAATCGCGCTTCGCGATGTTGCGCCATTTGTCGCCGGTGCCGAACCGGTCGACGATGACGAGATCGGAGCGCCCGGCCTCGTTGAGGGCCGCGCACAGCACCGAGCCGATAAACCCGCCGCCGCCGGTGACGACCAGCATCACGCGGCATCCTCCGCGTGACGCTTCCGGGGGCGCGGCGACGGCGCGGCGCGGATCGCCTCAATGAGGCGCGTCGTCGAATGCCCCGCGACCAGATCGACGAGAACCACCCGTCCGCCCGCCCCCTCCACCTCCGCCGCCCCGACCACCCCGTCGAGCGTGTAGTCGCCCCCCTTGACCAGCACGTCAGGCTTGAGCCGCCGGATCAGCTCGATCGGCGTTTCCTCGTCGAAGCTGATCACCGCATCGACCGATTCGACCGCGGCGATGACCGCCGAGCGGTCGGCCAGACCGTTGACCGGCCGCTCCGGCCCCTTCAGCAGGCGCACCCCGGGATCGCTGTTGAGCGCGACGATCAGCCGGTCGCATTGGGCGCGCGCCGCCGCCAATAGCGCGACATGGCCGGCATGGACGATGTCGAAGCAGCCGTTGGTGAAGCCGACTTTGAGCCCGCGGCTTTTCCAGCGCCGCACCAATGTCTCGGCCTCGGCGGCGCTGTAATTCTTGGCGTGGTGCCATTCCTGGTCGCGCCAGGTCGGTTCACCTGCGCGCGACAATTCGAGCATCAACTCGTCAAGTTCGACCGTCGCGGTGCCGAGCTTCGAAACAACGATGCCGGCGGCGGTATTGGCGAGGCGCATCGCCTGCGGCAAGGCGAACCCGCTGGCGCAGGCGAGCGCAAGCACCGCGATCACCGTGTCGCCGGCGCCGGACACGTCGTAGACCTCGCGCGCGCGGGCGGCCTCGATATGGACCGCGCCCGACGCCTCGACCAGCACCATGCCCTCTTCGGAGCGGGTGGTCAGGATGGCGCCGGCGCCGGCGTCATGCATGACCTTGCGCGCCGCGGCGATGATCTCGGCATCGCTGGCGACCGGCATCCGCGCCGCGAGCGCCAGTTCGCGCCGGTTGGGGGTGATGCACGTCGCGCCATGATAGCGCGCGAAATCGTCGCTTTTCGGATCGACATAAACCGGGATGCCGCGACTGCGCGCCCGCGCGATCACCGCGCCGAGCACCTTCGGCCCGAGCACCGCCTTGCCGTAATCCGACAGGATCACGGCATCCGCCTCGGGGATCGCGGCTTCGGCTGCGGCGATCAGTGCGGCCTCTTCCTCGGCGTCCAGATCGTGGGTGCGTTCCTCATCGACCCGCAGCAATTGCTGATGCGCCGCCATGTAGCGCGTCTTGCACACGGTCGGCCGGTGCGCGCTCGCCACATGCCGATCGAGCAGCCCCGGGGTCCCGGCGATCAGTGCGCGAACCTCCGCACCCGCCGCGTCGTCCCCGAGGAGGCCGAGCAGAGCGGCCTTGCCGCCCAAGGCGGCGATGTTGCGCGCGACATTGCCGGCGCCGCCGAGCATGCTTTGCGTGCGCTGCAAGAGGAGGACCGGAACCGGCGCCTCGGGCGAAATGCGTTCGGTCGCGCAATAGGCGAACCGGTCCAGCATGACATCGCCAAGACACAGGATCGTGGCGTTCGAAAAATCCATCGTGTTGTCAGCAATTCCGCCGCATTCCGGGCGTGATTTCTATCACGCGGGTCGCGATGCGCCTATGATTTAACGCCGCGTCGCATAGTGCCGGGCATCGGCGCTAATGCGTCAGCTCGCGCATCGCCCGGTCGATGCCGTCGAGGGTCAAGGGGAACATGCGGTTCTCCATCAGCCGGCGGATCATGCCGATGCTGGTGGTGCCGTCCCAGTATTTCTCGGGCACCGGGTTGAGCCAGACGGCTTTCGGATAGGCGTCGAGCAGCCGCGTCATCCACGTTTGCCCCGGCTCGTCGTTCCAGCGTTCGACGCTGCCGCCCTCCTTTTCGATTTCGTAGGGGCTCATGCTGGCATCGCCCACCAGGACGATCTTGTGAAGGGGATCGTAGGTGCGCAGGACCTCCATGACCGGGGTCTGCTCGACATGGCGGCGGCGCGAATCCTTCCACACCGTGTCGTAAAGGCAGTTGTGGAAATAGAAATGGACGAGGTGCTTGAATTCGCCCCGCGCCGCCGAAAACAATTCCTCGCAGATGCGGATATGGTCGTCCATCGAGCCGCCGACATCGAGGAAGAGGAGGAGCTTCACCGCGTTGTGCCGCTCCGGCACGAGTTTCAGATCGAGCCAGCCGGCATTGTGCGCGGTCGAGCGGATCGTGCCGGGCAGGTCGAGCTCCAATTCGGCGCCTTCGCGGGCGAAACGGCGCAGGCGGCGCAAGGCCAGCTTGATGTTGCGGGTGCCGAGTTCGATCGTGTCGTCGAGGTTCTTGAATTCGCGCTTGTCCCAGATCTTGACGGCGGTGCGGTTGCCCCTGGACTCCTGACCGGATTTGGGGCCGATCCGCACGCCCTCGGGGTTGTAGCCGGAATTGCCGAAGGGCGACGTCCCGCCGGTGCCGATCCATTTGTTGCCGCCCTGGTGGCGTCCCTGCTGTTCGGCGAGGCGCTGGCGCAACGTCTCCATCAGTTTGTCCCAGCCGCCAAGCGCCTCGATCTGCTGCTTTTCCTCCTCGGTCAGATAGCGCTCGCCGAGCTGCCTCAGCCATTCCTGCGGCAATTCGGTCCGCGGGTCAGAGGGCGTTTCGATGCCGTTGAAGCAATGGCCGAACACCAGGTCGAAGCGGTCGAGATGGCGCTCGTCCTTGACCAATGCCGCGCGCGCCAGAAAGTAGAACTCCTCGATGTCGAACCGCGCCACCCCCTGCCGCATCGCCTCCAGCAATGTCAGGAACTCGCGCAAACTGGCCGGCACCTTGGCCGCCCGCAATTCGAGAAAGAAGGAGATGAACACGGGTTAGATCCGCTTCAGCGCCTGTTTGAACGCAGTGACCTGCGGGTCCGTCCAGGTATCGCCGTTATCCCAGAAATCGAGCAGCGCATCCCTGTTGAGTGCGACCCACCGGATAACGTCCGGCGCCCGTTGCCGAAGAACCCGGTCGGGCAGACTGTTCGCGACAACGCGCGGCGGATCGGCGATCAGGACCGAGAAGCTCGCCTGGTTGCGGCCGGGCTGGACGAAGTATTTGACGCGTGGACCGTGGCCCCCCATCACCGTCGAGATGAAGATCGTTCCGGGCACCCCGGTCTGAGCTGTCGTAAGGTTCGCCATTTCGACCAGCTCTTCGGTCCCCAACTCGTCGGCCAACGAGGTGTCCGCCGGAAATTGCGCAGCCAAGCCTGTTCGCATCGATCTAACCCCGCTCGCGCCGGTTGAGGAAGGCGAGGCGTTCGAAGAGATGCACGTCCTGCTCGTTTTTGAGGAGGGCGCCGTGCAGCGGGGGAATGAGTTTTTTCGGGTCGCGGGTGCGCAATATTTCGGGCGTGATGTCCTCGACCAAGAGCAGCTTCAGCCAATCGAGCAGTTCCGAGGTCGAGGGTTTTTTCTTGAGGCCCGGCACCTCGCGCACGTCGAAGAAGATCGTCAAGGCCTCGTGCACCAGATCGGGCTTCAGCCCGGGGAAATGCACGTCGATGATGCGCTGCATCGTCTCGCGGTCGGGAAACCGGATGTAATGGAAAAAGCAGCGGCGCAGAAAGGCGTCGGGCAATTCCTTCTCGTTGTTCGAGGTGATCATGACAATCGGGCGCTGGCGGGCGACGATCGTTTTCTTCAGCTCGTAGACGAAGAACTCCATGCGGTCGAGTTCGAGGAGGAGGTCGTTGGGAAACTCGATGTCGGCCTTGTCGATCTCGTCGATCAACAGGACCGGCGCCACGTCGGCCTCGAAGGCGTCCCACAATTTGCCCGGCTTGATGTAGTTGGCGATGTCGTGCACCCGCGCGTCGCCGAGCTGGCCGTCCCTGAGGCGCGACACCGCGTCATATTCATAGAGCCCCTGCAACGCCTTGGTGGTCGATTTGATGTGCCAGGTGATGAGGTCGAGGCCGAGCGCCCGGGCGACCTCGTGCGCCAGGATCGTCTTGCCGGTGCCGGGTTCCCCCTTGATCAGGAGCGGCCGCTCCAAGGCGATCGCGGCGTTGACGGCGACCCGCAGATCCTGCGTCGCCACATAGGTGTCGGTGCCCTCGAACCGTTGCATCAGGTGCTGCCCGTTACGATGAAGGAGAGGAGTGCTCGGCGCGCCACGCCGCAACGATCCGCACGCCGACAACAAGCTCGCAGTTCGTCAGCGCGCCCGCGCGGATTTCGCGGTGCTCATACGGCAACGTCGCCGATGCAGCCGCGCGACGCTGCCCGGCCGGTGAGGCTCAGACGTGTTCGCGCGGGCGATCCGCAGCGCCAATCGTGGCTCCGCCGCTGGAGGCGGCGTTGGACGGCGGCATCCGCTCAAGCGGCGCCGTCACCTCCTCGTCGGGTTCCTTCATGCCGGCCTTGAACGCCTTGATGCCCTTGGCGACATCACCCATAACGCTGGACACCTTGCCCTTGCCGCCGAACAGCAGCACGCCGACGCCGATAACCAGCAGCCAATGCCATATGCTCAGAGAACCCATTAGACGACCCCAACCGCTGAACGTCTTGACAGTTTAGCAGACACCGCGCCGATCTGCCCGGTGAATCGCGGTCTCGACGCGCCGGACCACGCCACTGGGTCCGAGGTCGTGCCGAATCCCGGAAAATCAAGCCCGAAACCAGCCGGATGCCGACCGATGTTCTATTTCCCGCCGTCCGATCCCGAGTGGGCGCGCTGCACGCCCGAAGCCGCCGGCCTCGATGGCGCGGCGATTGCTGCCGCTGCGCGCTACGCGGCCGAGCACGAGACGCCGTGGCGCCGCGATCTCGCGCACATGATCGCGACCGATTTCGGCGAGGAACCGCCATGGAACGAGGCGTTGGGGCCGGTGCGCCCGCGCGGCGGCCCGAACGGCCTGGTCTTGCGCCGCGGCCATATCGTAGCAGAATGGGGCGATAGCGGGCAGATCGACATGACCTTCAGCGTCGCGAAGAGTTATCTGTCGATCCTCGCCGGCCTCGCCGTTGACCGCGGCCTGATCCGCGATGTCGATGAGCCGGTCTGTCGCACGCCCAATGTCGACTGGGGCGAGGATGGCGGTTTCGCGCCGCCGCACAACCACCGCATCACCTGGCATCACCTGTTGCAGCAGACCTCGGAATGGGAAGGC
>DATLTH010000228.1:0-2329 GCA_035533695.1 Allostellaceae bacterium
TGTCTAGCTCTCGATGCTCTTGGGCCGCTCCCCGGTCCGGGCAAGGTCCCAGTCGAGGTATAGCCGAACCTGGTGCTTTTGTCCCCATTCCTCCACGGCCTTGATGTCCCGCCGCCGTGTTCGCCCTTTGCTCCATAGAAGTGCGAAATCAGCAATGGCGAACTTGGCCTGGTCGAAATAGACAATCAGATCTTGACGGCGCTACGGCCGCGCAGCAGAGCCGGCAGAACCTGTACCGCAATCACCAGGATCAGCAGCGCTCCGGTGGCCAGGTTCTGCAGCCAATAGGGCGCGCCCAAACTCGCCACGCCGGTGATGAAGAAGCGCAAGGTGAACAGGCCGATGGCTATTCCGACGATGTTGCCGCGACCGCCAGCAAGCGCGATGCCGCCGATCAGACACGTGGTTACGGCCGAAAGGAGCACCGTCTCGAAGCCGAGCGGCGAGGCGCTGCCTGAGCGCATCGACAGCAGAGCACCGCCGAGCCCGGCCAAGCTTCCCGACAAGGTGAAGGCGATCACCAGCGGCCGCAGCACCGGAACGCCGGCCGCGCGGGCCTCGTTGCGACCGCCGCCGACCGCATAGATCTCCCGCCCCCAACGGGTGAAGCCGAGGAACAGGCCGACCAGGACGAAGACCGCCAGCAGCAGCATGCTCAACGGCGAGAACACGCCCAACACGCGCGCACTCACCACGTCGATGTCGGACAATCGTTCGATCGGCACCGTCACCGTGTTCTCGTTGGCAAGGATGAGAGCGATGCCGCGCAGGCCGATCAGCGTGCCGATGGTGAAGACCAGCGAATTGATCCCCAGCAGCCCGATCAAAAGCCCCTGCAACGCTCCGAACGCACCGGCCGCGACGGTCGCCGCCAGGACCGCCGGGAGGACGCCGAGGCCGAAAATTTTGATGCCGATCACGCCGGCGGTCGCCGCCATCGAACCGACCGAGAGGTCGAATTCGCCGGCCAGCATCGTGGTGCCGATCCCCGCGGCGACAAGCCCCGTCAAGACCGCGCCGTCGAGCAGCGCCGCAATGCCGCCGATCGAATAGTAGCTCGGCAGCTCCCGCGCGAACACGAGATAAACCCCGATCATGAAGGCGGCCCGGAAGCCGAGTTCCGCCAATGTCCCCCGGCGATTCACGCGCGTCGCTGCTGAAGGATGTGGAACACGCAGGTCGCCGCAGCAACCAGGCAGCCGACGACGGTCATCCGAACGCCGGTGCTCAAATCATGCAGCAGCATGAAATTCTGCATGAGCGTTATGAACGTCGCTCCGAGCGCCGCCTGGATCGGCGAGCCCTGGCCGCCGCTGAGTGCGATGCCGCCGACCAGGATCGCCGCCACCACATCGATGTTGAGCCCGCCGAACAGATTGGCCGCCGCGAGCCCGAACTGGGCGGCGGCCGAGATGCCGACCAGCCCGCAGCAGATGCCGAGCAGCGTGACACCGACCAGCGCCGCCTCTCCGACGCGCAGCCCCGCGGCGGCGGCAGCCTGGCGGTTCGCGCCGGTCAGCAGCAATTGCCGGCCGAAGCGGGTTTTTTCGACCGTGAACCAGGCGGCGAGCGTGAGGATGACGAATGCCCAGCTCTGCGTCGGTATGCCGAGCGGCCGGCCCGTGCCGAGCCACTCGGCGGCGCGGCTGCCGAGTTCGATGTTCTTGTTGCCGCTCACCAGCGAAGCGAGGCCGCGGAACAGGGCGCCGAAGGCCAGCGTGGTTATGATCGGATCGGCGCCGAGCGCAATGATTCCGCCCTGCACCGCTCCGCCCGCGCCCGCCAGCAGCAGGGTAGCGCCGATGCTGAGCATGAGGCCGAGCCCGGCGTGCATCAGAAACGCGAAGATGCAGGCGGAAAGGACCGCCAATTCCTCGGCCGACAGCGCGAACAGGTTTCCCGAAATCGTGACGTACGACATGCCGAGCGCCACCATCCCGGTGATCGAGGCATTGCGGACTACCACCAGCAGGTTGTTCAGGCTGAGAAAGGTCGGCGTCGTGCTGCCGCCGATCGCCACCACCGCCGCGATCGCTGCCATTATCGCGATGGTTGCAATGCGGCGCCGCCGACCTTGCTTCGGCGGGTCGGTTTCGATGATGCGATCGGGCGTGAACAAGCCGCTCACGAGGCGCATGCTTTTCATCCTGCGCCGATCTCGGCCGCCGCCGGATGGGTGACGTCACGAAGCAGCGCCTCGGGATCGAGTCGGTCGGCCGATCCGATCCGTACCAGCCGGCCGCGGAAGAACGTCGCAACGCTATCGGCAAGGCCGAGCACTTCCTGATTGTCGGAGGAGGCGAATACGATCGCCAAGCCCTGATCGGCG
>DATLTH010000229.1:0-5631 GCA_035533695.1 Allostellaceae bacterium
GCCGGCCTAATTTACGACGACGAGCGCGAGCCCGGCTGACCTCAAGCCCGCTCAATTCCGCTCGAAATCGATGCGCTCGGTGACCGGCAGGCCGTAAAGGTGGCGGCGCAGGCAGTCGAGCCCCAGTTCGACGGCGCCCAACCGCACCCATTCGCGGCCGCCGAGGATGCGCGAGCGGCGCGACTCGGTTGCCCCTTCGGTCGCGATGCCGATGCAGATCGTGCCGCCGAAATCGATCCGGTCGGCGCCATCGTCGAGATCGATCAAGACCGCGAGGGCATGGCTGGCGCCGCTGATATGGCGCGCGGCCTCGGCCGCTGCCTCGGCGCTTTCCCGGGTGATTTCCGGCGGCACGGTGAGGCGCAGCGCATCCCACAACTCGCCGATGTCGCGGGTGACGATGCCGCGGCGGAAGAGGTCTTCGGCGCCGGGCAACGGGGCGATGCGCGCCGCCATCTGGCCGCCGGTGAAGGTCTCGACCAAGGCCAGCGAGCCGCCGCGCTCGCGCAGCGCCTTCAGGATTACGCCCTCCAGCGTGTCGTCGTCTTCCGCCAGGATGAAATTGCCGAGCCGCTTCCTGACCTCGGCGACGACCGGACGGAGTTTTTCGTCGATATCGGCCGCGTCGGTGCCGCGCACGGTCACTTTCGTCTCGATCTGCGGGTAGTGGGCGCGAAAACCGAGCTTGGCGCTGCCGTCGGGAACCAGAGCCTCGACCCCCGCGAGCATCGCATCGACATGCGATTCGCCGAGGCCGTAGGAGTGGAAGCGCTTCAGCCGGATCGCGGTCGGCGCACCGCCGCGAGCCAACAGGCGCGGGACGATCTGCTCTTCGAGCATGCGGCGCAATTCGCGCGGCACGCCGGGGGTAAAGAAAAACCGCGCCTTGCCGATGTCCAGCGCAAAGCCGCAGGCGGTGCCGATCGGGTTGTCGAGAATTTCGGCGCTCGACGGCAGCATCGCCTGCTTCTTGTTGTTGGGCGACATCACGCGGCTGCGGCGGGCGAAGTACGATTCCATCGTCGTCAGCCATTCTTCGCTGAGCACCAGCTCGACCCCGGCCGCGCGCGCCGCGATCTCCTGCGACAGGTCATCGACCGTGGGCCCCAGCCCGCCATTGACGATCACCGCGTCGGCCCGCTCGCCGGCGTGCAGGAACGCCGCCAAGAGCGTGTCGCGGTCGTCGCCGACCGTCGTTCCCCAGCGCACCGACAACCCGACATCCTCGAGCTTCTGGGTGATGTAGCTGAAATTGGTGTTGACGATCTTGCCGGTCAGCACTTCGTCGCCGGTGCAGATGATCTCGATCAGCATGGGGCTAGCCTCGCTCACGCCATGAAGTTGAGCTTGAGGCCGGGCTCCGGCCACTCCATCGCCGCGAGCCGGCCGGAGGCCGACAGGGTGATGTAGGCGGTGCGCAAGTCCGGGCCGCCGAAGCAGATGTTGGTCGGGTAGGGGTCCGGCATCTTGACCTGGCGCACGACTTGTCCGGATGGCGAAATGACCGTGATGTGGCCGGTCACCAGCGTCGCGACGCAGATATTGCCGGACGCTTCGACCGCCAGGCTGTCGAAGCGCTGGAAGCCGGGCAGGCCGCAGACGCAGCGACCGCCATAGGGCGCCGGGAACGGCTCCTTCTTGATGACGCCGGGCGCGAGGATGTCGAAGGCGAAAAGGCGCGAGCTCTCGGTGTCGGCGAAATAGACGATTTTTTCGTCGGGAGAGAGCCCGACGCCGTTCGGGCTGACGATCGGGTAGGCGAGTTCGGTGACCCGCGAGCCGTCTGGCAACGCGTAGTAGAGCCCGCCGTGGTCGCGCTGGTGGGCGTAGCGCTTGCCGAGATCGGTGAAGTAGAAGCCGCCCTGTTTGTCGAACACGATGTCGTTCGGGGCCGACAATTTGTGGCCGTTGCATTCGCTGTAGAGCACGCGCGTCTCGCCGGTCTTCGGGTCGATGCGCTGGATCGAGCCATTCTTGTAGTCGGGCGCCGGGCCGGTTGACATCCAGCTCGGCGTTCCGTTATAGGCGCCGCCGCCGTTGTTGCACACGTAGAGCGCGCCGTCGGGGCCGGTGGCGACCCCGTTGGGTCCGCCGCCCGCCTTGCCGATCTCGCTCTTCGTGCCGTCAGCCGCAACCCGGGTCACCTTGCTGCCGGAAATCTCGCCGAGGATCACCGAGCCGTCTTCCATCGCCACCGGTCCCTCGGGGAATCCCAAATCGGTCGCCAGGATTCGAATGTCCGCCATACCGCTCTCCTGCTGTTACTCGGCCACAGTTCATCGCGAGATGTCCCCGGCCGTCAATGCGCGGCGCGAAAAATCCGCGCGTCCATTGAAACCGGCGCCCGCGGTCGCCATCTGCCAGCGTGATCGTGTTTCGACGCTGGCCTGCCCTGTTCCGGCTGCTAACCGGCTCCCCGAAAGTGCTTCCCAAGATTGGAATATGGTCCATCCGGCTGCGCGCAGCCGGATGCAGGATCTCTGTCTAAAGGAAGCGAAGAATGGCTAGCGGTACGGTAAAGTGGTTTAACGCGCAAAAGGGCTACGGTTTCATCCAGCCCGATGACGGGTCAAAGGATGTTTTTGTCCACATCTCGGCCGTCGAGCGGTCGGGGATGGGCAATCTGCGGGAAGGCCAGAAGCTCACCTATGAGCTCGAGCGCGGCCAGCAGGGCAAGACCTCGGCGGTAAACCTCCAGGGGGAATAATCCCGACTACGCTGCGCGCCGCCCGGTGCCCTTGCGGCATCGGGCGGCGTCGGCTTTCCGGAGCACATGATGGCCGCACACAAGTTCAATATTGGTCAAGCCGTGCAGTTTTCGCCGGATCGGCGCAACGACGGCTCGGCGCGCGGCCGCTATACGGTGGTCCGTCTGCTGCCCGAGGAGGGCAATGTTCCGCAATACCGGATCAAGAGCAAGGCGGACGGGCACGAACGCGTCGTCCTCGAAATCCAGCTCGAACGGCGGACCGCTTAAGCGCCCGATAAGCGCCCCAGCGGTTACCTGCCGAACCCGTAAAACCGGCTGTAGCCGCCGGTAAAATACCGCGGCGGGTCGCGTCTTGATGCCGCCCCGGCGGCGCGGGCGGGGCTGCCGTCACCCCATCGTTCGTAAGCCTTGTGCCCACAAGCGGCGCTCGCCGACGAAGCGGCCGTGTTGGCGCACCAGTCGATGAAACGAGCCGTGCCGGGCGACTGCGCCCAAACCGGCGCCGCCGCGAGCGACAGCACCCCGGCAACGATCATACCGCGCGTTCTGAAGGGCATCGATCAGGTATCCGCCATGGCCTCTACGTAGCGAACGGCGAGAGGCACAGAATGTCTCGCGCGGCGCGGCCGTTTTCTACCGTCGCCCTGCATCATGCCTCGGCAGTCTTGAATTTCCGTTAAGCGGTTCGGCCTCGATCAGGCGTTGACCTGGCGGATCAGCGCGGCCCATTTGTCGAGTGCCGGCAGGGTCTTGTCGGCCGGCTCGGGCGGCAGACCGGCGACGACGCGCGTCACCCCCATATCGCGCCAGCGCTTCAGCGCGTCGGCGTCCTGCGCGCCGCCGAACATCGTGATCGGCACATCGGCAAGGCTGCGGCCCGCCTCGGCCAGCATCTGCTTGAACTGGGGGATCGTGTCCTCGATGTTGCCGCGGCCGGCGATCGGGACCCAGCCGTTGCCGTAGCGCACCGCGCGCCGCGCGGCATGCGGGAAGGCGCCGCCGACGATCACCGGCAGCGGGTTCTGCACCGGCTTCGGCCACGTCATCATCGGCGGGAAATCGACCAGCTCACCGTGGTATTCCGGCTTCGACTTCGTCCAGATCTCGCGCATCGCCTCGATCTGCTCGCGCATCAGCTTGAAGCGGGTGGCGTAGACCGTCCCGTGGTCCTCCATTTCGTCCTGGTTCCAGCCGCCGCCGATGCCGAACAGAAAGCGCCCGCCCGACACCTGGTCCAAGGAGGCGACGAGTTTCGCGGTCTGGATCGTGTCGCGCTGGATCACCAGGCAGACGCCGGTGCCCACCTTCAGCTTCTTGGTGGCCCCGGCGGCCATCGTCAACGTGATGAACGGGTCGAAGGCGTCGTAGTACATCTTCGGCAGGTCGCCGCCGCCGGGGAACGGCGTCTTGCGCGAGGTTGGAATGTGCGAGTGCTCCGGGTTCCACAGCGATTCGAAGCCGCGTTCCTCCAACGCCCGGCCGAGTTCGGCGGCCGGGATGCAGTAATCGGTCATGAACATCGATGCACCGAAATCCATCGCCGTCTCTCCCAATTCCATTCCATGATCGTCATCCGAGGGCTTGACCCGCGAGTCGTGACGCCCGGCGGGGTTGAGAAACCCTATATAAGCCGCCACTTTCGAGCCGATCTGCCCCAACCACCCCAGCGTGGGGTTAGGAGTGGGGTTAGAAATGGTCGCTCGCATGACGCGCATGAAGGGGCTTACCCACGATTCGCAACGGGATCGTTGGGGGTACAACCGCCAACTCCCGAAAGAGGTTTGGCCGATCGTCAGACCGGGGATGCATAAACTCATATCCGAAGACGGCCGGTACGTCCGCGACAAATTCCCACAGGCGTACAGCGAGACGCAAGCGCACGCGCGGTGGGCGGAAATCAATGTCGTGTTCAGCACGATCTGCATGGTCGCCCGGCAACGCCTCACCACACCCGAAGGCCAGCGGCAAGCCACTATGTCGTTAGATCGCGCCATCGGCGAAACGCTCGCGCACTGGCACACCGTCACGGAGTCTGCCGTCCTTGCCGAGATCGGCCGGCTCAATGATCGAGCCGAGTTTGCCCGCCTCGCACAGCGGCTCGGCGTCCCTCTGCCGGCCGACCCGGAGTTGATGCCGCTCGCGGACGCCCACCAAGTCATCACGACCGAAGCCGGGATCAAAGCCTGGATCACGGGCCGCAAAACGGTGCCGTCCAACGAGGCCATCCGCAAACGCAAATCGAAGTTCAAGCTGCTGTTGGCCTACCTCGGCCTGCCCGACGACCTGACCCGGATCACCGGCAACCGGCCTGGAGAAGTACAAGAAGCACCTGTTGGCCGAGTACGGCAACAACAAGGCCAACGACCACCTGACCGACATCTGCGCCGTGCTGCGCGGCGCGCTCCCCAAGCGCGACAACCCGGCCGACGACATCACCGTTCCGCCGAAGCGCGACGGCCGCGAGCGCCCGGCATTCTCGGAAGCCGAGGCGGCGATCCTGCTACGTGCCGCCGATCACCACCCAAACCCAGTCATCGAATGGGGAACGCGACTGGGCGAGGCCGGCATGATCCACACCGAATGGGCGGATGCCAACGTCGCCGACGTGCTGATCGACGCGGCCAGCGGTGCCGCCTTCTTGTGGGTCCGCATCGACAACCGGAAGGGCGATGCGAAGCACCTAAAGACGCGCGCTCGCGGCCGACAGGTGCCGATCCCGTCGCGCTGGGCCGATCGCTTCCTCGCCTATGTCGAGAGCGTCCGAGCCGCGTATGGCCCCGACGCGCCGCTGTTCCCCGGCATCACGCCCAATCGCGACGGCCGGCGCAATACCAGGGCCAGCACGATCATCCTCGATTTCATACGGCAGGCCGGCATCGACAACGTGCGCAACAACGACGGTAATATCATCGTGCGCAAGG
>DATLTH010000230.1:0-5049 GCA_035533695.1 Allostellaceae bacterium
ATAACCCCCACCCTGCCCTCCCCCGCTTGCGGGGGAGGGTTATCGCGGCGCCTGCCTTGAATCCCCCTCCCCCGCGAGCGGGGGAGGGTTGGGGTGGGGGTTCTCAGGCGATGAAGCCGCGCTGCCAGTCGTAGATGTCGATCCGCTCGTAGATGCCGCTGGTGCAGTAGGGTTCGTCCTTAAAGAAATCGTCGAGGGCGGCGCGGCTGGCGAATTCGTAGACCATCGCGCTGCCGAGCCAGGTCTTGCCGCCGGCATCGGTCAGATAGCCGCGCGACAGGCAATTCGTCGCGTCCTTCGGCTGCAGGTGGGCGCGGTGCGCCGGCACGATCGTGTTGCGCAGCTCGGTGATGCCGGGCTTGCCAATGCCGTGGAAGAAGAATCCCTGGAGGCCGGGGCGCGGCGGCGCGGTCGGCTGGCGGGTGGCGAGCGCGCAATGCCAGTCGCTGATCTCGTCGGCCTCGACGACGCCGTTCACCGCCAGCGGATCTTCCGCCATGAAGCGCTCGACCGCTTCCGGGACATTCCCCGGCAGGTCGGTCTGGTAGAGGTATCCAGCCGCTGCCGGCCCCCGGAAGATCGGGCCGAAGGTCACCAATGCGTCGCGCCAGTTGCGCAGAAACCGCGCGTGCTCGGTCTGCATCGTTTTCGGCAGGCCGCCGAGGTCGATCGTCGAGCGGCGGATGATAACCTGGGCCATGACCAATCCTGTCATTGCGAGCGGAGCGAAGCAATCTCGGGCCGGGGAGACTCACCCCACTGAGATTGCGTCGTCGCTTCGCTCCTCGCAATGACAACAGTCAGCGCGACCGGCCCTTGCCAGTTTTTTGCGGACGTTGTAGGGCACAGGCAATCGCGCACCGGAGGCATTGCAATGGAAATGAAGGACCTCGGCGACAACGTGTTCTTCGGCGGCTGAGCCGGGGAAATTCCCTGACGCAACGCCGGCAGCGCGCGCGGCGCGCGCCCGTTCTGCGCAGCGCGCCGCCGGACGGCTCCACCCCGCCTCCGGCGCGGCTGATCGCGCGCGGCTCCGCCGACGAGGTTCGCGCCGTCGGGCTGCCCCGCCCGTGGCTGCGCGACTTCTATCACTCCGCTTTGCGGCTGCCCTGGTGGAGCTTTCTGCTGGGCGGCCTCCTCCTCTATGTCGTCGCGAATGCCGCCTTCGCGCTGTTGTATTTGGCGCAGCCCGGCGCGATCGCGCGGGCGCGGCCGGGGTCCTTCTGGGACGCTTTCTTTTTCAGCGTGCAGACGATCGCCACGCTCGGCTACGGCGTCATGGCGCCGGCGACGTTCTACGCCAACATCATCGTCACGATCGAAACCGCCGCCGGGCTGATGTTCCTCGCGCTGGCGACCGGGCTCGTTTTTGCCCGCTTCTCGCGGCCGACCGCGCGCGTGCTGTTCAGCCGCGTCGCGGTAATCGGCCCCTATAACGGCGTCCCTACCCTCTCCTTCCGCCTCGCCAACCAGCGCGGCAACCAGATCCTCGAAGCCGAGGTCGCCGCCGTGGTGCTGCGCGACGAGCGCACCACCGAAGGCGTGCTGATCCGCCGTTTCTACGATCTGAAGCTGGCGCGCACCCGCACCCCGGTGTTCGCGCTGACCTTCAGCGTGATGCACGAGATCGACCGCGACAGCCCGCTCCACGGCGCCACCGCCGCCTCGCTAACCGCAACCAATACCGAGCTGATCGTCACCGCGAGCGGCCTCGACGAGACGATCGCCCAGCGGGTTTACGCCCGCACCTCCTACCTGCCGCACGAGATCCTGTGGGGCCACCGCTTTGTCGACGTGATCGGCTGGACCGACGACGGATGCCGCGTCATCGACTACCGCCGCTTTCATGACACCGTGCCGCTGAGAGCCGGGCCATAACGATCGATGCACCCGCTGGCGATACGCCGGCGAATGGCGCTATCCTGTCACGACGTCGCACCGAGGCGGCGCCACTTCGCGACGAGGCCCTACGATGGATGGCGAGACGCTGAGCTGGCCGAAGGAAGGCAATTCGCGGGTGCCCTACCGGGTGTTCGCCGACCCCGACATCTACGGGGCGGAGCTCGATCGCGTCTTTCTCGGGGCCACCTGGCAGTATCTCGCGCTCGCCGACGAACTGCCCGAGCCGGGCGACTACAGGACGACATTTCTCGGCGAGACGCCGGTCATCGTCGCCCGCGGCGAGGACGGCGAAATCCACGCGATGGTCAATCGCTGCGCCCATCGCGGCAATCTCGTCTGCCTGAAGCGGCGCGGCCACACCACAGACGGGTTGACCTGCGTCTACCACGCCTGGCGCTACGACCTCGCCGGCAATCTGACGAGCGTTGCGTTCCGCCGCGGGGTCGGCGGCAAGGGCGGCATGCCGGACAATTTCCGCCTCGAAGACCACGGGCTGAAGCCGCTGCGCGTCGACCGGTTCGCCGGGCTCGTCTTCGGTACATTGTCGCCGGACGCGCCGCCGCTGGCCGAATACATCGGCAATCTGATCGGCTCGCGCATCGGCCGGGTGATCCGCGGCAGGCCCAAGGTGCTCGGCACCACTTCGCAAATCCTGCACAACAACTGGAAGCTCTACGTCGAGAACGTCAAGGACACCTACCACGCGAGCCTCTTGCACACGTTCTTTACGACGTTCCGGCTGAGCCGGCTGACCACCAAGGGCGGCGTCGCGATCGCCGAAACGGGCGGCCATCACGCCAGCTACACCTACGGCGCCGAGCGCGGCGACAACACCGCCTCCGACAAGGCCTATGCCGACATCCCCTCATTGCATCAGGATTACCGGCTGCAGGACCCGCGCTTTCTCGATTCGGTCGACGAGATCGGCGACGGCGTGACACTGCAGATCCTCAGCGTCTTTCCCAATTTCGTCTTGCAGCAGATCCACAATTCGATCGCCGTGCGGCTCGTCCTGCCGAAGGGGCCGGAGGAGACCGAACTGCAATGGACCTTTATCGGCTTCGACGACGATGACCCGGCGATGACCGAGCGCCGGCTGCAACAGGCCAATCTGGTCGGCCCGGCCGGCTACGTGTCGATGGAAGACGGCGCGGTCGGCGGCTTTGTCCAGCGCGCGATCCGAGGCGGCGAAGCCGACAGCGAATGCTCGGTCCTCGAAATGGGCGGGCACGAGCACGCCTCGCAGGAAACCCGCACGACCGAAGCCTCGGTGCGCGGGTTCTGGCACGCCTATCGCGGGCTGATGGGGCTCTAGCCGGCGATGGACCTCGCCGCGGTGGCGCGGCGCTTCGCGCTGCACGACCTCTACACCGCCTACGCCGCCTGCCTCGACGGGGATGCGCTCGAAGCCTGGCCAGAATTTTTCACCGAGGATTGCACGTACCGCATCACCTCGGCCGAGGATTACGAGGCCGGGCTGCCCTTGGGGCTGATCTACGCGACCTCGAAAAACATGCTCGCCGACCGGGTGATGGCCTTGCGCGAAGCCAACATCTACGAGCCGCAGCGCTACCGTCACTTGATCTCCGGCGTCACGATCGACCGCGACGAGGGCGACGCGCTCGAGGTCAGCGCCAATTTCCTCGTCGTACGCACGATGCAGGACGGCGATATGATCCTGTTCGCGGCCGGGCGTTATGTCGACCGGGTGGTTCGCGATGCCGCGGACTGGAAATTCGCCCGACGGGTCGTCGTCCTCGACAGCCGCCGGATCGACACGCTGCTCGCGATCCCGCTTTGATCGAATTTTTCGCGCCAAACAGAACCCAACAGTCGCGTGCCGGCGCAGGCTGAGGCGCAGCGCGCCGAAGCGCCCCCGGCGGCGGCGAAAAGATGGTTGGAAGCGGGCCTCGGGCTTTGCGTCCTGCTGCTGCCCGTGCTGCTGAGCCTGGTGCCGCGCGGCGCGGCGCCGCTCGCCGCGGTCGCCGGGCTGGGCGCTGCCGGGTTGATCATGGCCAGTCCGCCGTGGCGTCTCGCCGCGCTATGCCAGCCGGCCGCATTGCTCGGCATACTGCTGCTGTGGGGTACGGTGTCGGCAGCGTGGTCGATCGACCCGGGGCGCAGCCTGATCATGGCAGCCCGGCTCGCCGGGCTGTTCGCGGGCGCGCTGGCGCTCGCCGGCGCCGCAGGCCGCGTCGCCGTGCCGTCGCGGCTGAGCCGCTTTGCGCTGGCGGGAACCGCTATCGGCATTGCCCTGGCGCTCGGCGATCTGATCAGCGGTGGCGGGTTGAGCGGTTTTGTATCGGTCCGCCCGTTCGTGGCGCCGCGGCTCAACCCGTTTGCGGTCTGGCTCGCCGTCATGATGCCGCCGGCCGCGGCATTGTTGTGGGGCCGTGGCGAGCGGCTGCTCGCGCTGGCATTTGCCGCGGCGATGGCCGGCACGGTGTGCCTGCTCGACGGCACCGCCGCCAAGGTCGCGCTCGCGCTCAGCCTGCCGGCGGTGGCATTGCTGTACCTCCGGCGCGGCGCTCTCGTTCGCCTCGCGGCCGCGCTGTCGATTCTTGCCATTCTGGGCGCACCGCTGACGCTGCCGCGGCTGGCGTCGCTGCCGGGAGTATTTGCCGACGTCGATGCGTTCAAGAGTTCGGCCGGCCACCGGCTGCTGATCTGGTCGTTTGCCGGCGACCGCATCGCTGAGCGGCCGTTTGTCGGCTGGGGCCTCGATTCGGCCCGCGCCATCCCGGGCGGCAAGGACGAGATCCGTCCGGGCCAGAGCTGGCTGCCGCTCCACCCGCACGACGCCGGCCTGCAGGTCTGGCTGGAACTGGGTGCGCCGGGCGCGGCATTGTTCGCGCTCCTGGTCGGCTGGTTGTGGTGGCGGCTCGCGACGGTGACCTGGCCGCGCCTCTACGCCGCGGCGGCCGGCGGCAGCCTCGCCGCGGCGCTCGCCGCCGCCTTCAGCGCCTGGGGCATCTGGGAGGAATGGTGGCTCGCGACGCTGGGCCTGGCGCTGTTCGTGATCATCGTCATGGCGCGCGCCGCCGACCCGTCTGCGGCTGGTGCTACTCCGCCGCCGCCGCAGCGCGGCTAGCGCGGCGCCGGTCGTTGCTGTCCAAGAGGCGCTTGCGCAGACGGATCGCCTTTGGG
>DATLTH010000231.1:0-5767 GCA_035533695.1 Allostellaceae bacterium
CCTCCCAGGTCTTTTCCTTGGACAGGAAGAGGTTTTCATCGCCGCGCACGCCGAGGATGACGGCCGGGATCAGGCTGTCGTCGCCAGCAAAGACAATCGCGTATTCGCCGGCCGCGTGGGGAAACTCGACCGCCATCAGCGGCACCGAATTGACGCCGCCGCTGAAATCATAGGTTGCCCCGACTTCCACCGAGCAGTTGCCGTGCTGCGCCGCAGATAACGGCACCGCCGTTTCATAAATCAATAGTTGCTTGGGCATAGTAAACGGATCTCCTTCATGCTTCAGGTTATCGCCGAACCGCATTCTCCACAAGTCTTTCGGTCGGCAGGACGCGACCGGCATCACGCACGCAGCAGCGACCCCAGTTGGTCTTTGCCGGCCCGGGATCGTCGCCGCCTTTGGAGACCCGGTTGACCATCGGCGCACCGGAGCCGAGAAGGGTGGCGCGATCGCCTGCCGGGCAGCGGGCGAGGGCATCGAGGACGGAGGGCGGGACATGGATTTCACGATCCCCGACGAGCTTGCCGCCTTGCGCGAGCGCACCGAAGCGTTCGTGCGCGACGAAATCCTGCCGCGCGAATCGGACCGGCGGCAGACGCCTCATGGCCCGACCGAGGAATTGCGCCGCGAACTGGTGGCGCTGGCGCGCCGGGCGGGGCTGCTGGCGCAGCATGTCGGGCGCGAATGGGGCGGGCTCGGGCTCGACCATCGCGGCAAGGCGGTAGTGTTCGAGGCGGCCGGCTACGCGCCCTTGGCGACGATCGCGATGAACATCTTCGCCCCCGACGAAGCCAACATGCACCTCCTGGAGCAGGTCGCCGACGCGGCACAGAAGGAACAATGGCTGCGGCCGCTGGCCGCCGGCGACATCCGCTCGTGCTTCATGATGACCGAGCCGGCGCCCGGCGCCGGCGCCGACCCGTCGATGCTACTGACGACGGCGCGGCGTGACGGCAGCGAGTTTGTCATCGACGGCGCTAAATGGCTGATCACCGGCGCGATCGGCGCGCGCCTCGCGATCGTCATGGCGAAAAACGACAGCGACAAGCAGGGCCCCGCCGGCGCCACGATGTTCCTCGCCCCGATGGACGCACCGGGCATCCACATCGAGCGGGTACTCGACACATTGGACCAGTACATGACCGGCGGCCATGCGGTGATCCGGCTGGAGGGGTTGCGCGTGCCGGAAAGCGCGGTGCTCGGGCGGGTCGGCGAAGGCTTCCGCTATGCCCAGGCGCGGCTCGCCCCGGCGCGATTGACGCACTGCATGCGCTGGCTCGGCGCGGCATGCCGGGCGCACGACATCGCGACCGATTACGCGCGCCGCCGCAGCGCCTTCGGCAAGCCGTTGGGCGAGCACGAGGGGGTCGGCTTTATGCTGGCCGACAACGCGATGGACCTGCACACCTGCCGGCTGGTGATCTGGCACGCCGCCTGGGTGCTCGACCAGGGAGAGCGCGGCCGCCACGAATCGAGCATGGCCAAGGTGATCTGCTCGGAAGCGATCTGGCGGGTCGTCGACCGCTCAATGCAGGTGCTCGGCGGGCTCGGCATCACCGACGACACGATCGTCGCCCGGATCTTCCGCGAGGTGCGGCCGTTCCGCATCTACGACGGCCCCTCGGAGGTGCACCGCTGGTCGATCGCCCAGCGCGTCTTGCGCACCGGCGGCACCGGCTGAGCCTTCAGAAATACGCCTCGACCAGCTTCGCGAAGGCGCAGGCGCGGTGGCTGATGCGGTGCTTCAGCGCCGGGTCCATCTCGCCGAAGGTCTGTCCATAGCCCTCCGGCACGAACAGCGGGTCGTAGCCGAACCCGCGCTCGCCGCGCGGCGGAAATGTCAGGTTTCCGTGGACTTCGCCGCGGAATGTCTCGACCTGACCGTCCGGCCAGGCGAGCGCCAGCACCGCGACGAAATGCGCCTGCCGCCCCCTCCCCGCCAGCTCGCGCTCGACCCGCGTCATCGCTAAGCGGAAGTCCTTTTCCGGGCCGGCCCAGCGCGCCGAATAAATGCCGGGAGCACCACCGAGAGCCGGCACGACGAGGCCGGAATCGTCGGCGAGCGCGACGAGCGCGCTCGCCTGCGCCGCCGCCCGGGCCTTGAGCGCGGCGTTTTCTTCGAACGTGGCGCCGGTCTCCTCGGGTTCGGGCAGGCCGAGCGAGGCGGCACCCACCGTCGCGACGCCATAGGGTGCGAGCAATTCGATGATCTCGGCGACCTTGCCTTGGTTGTGGCTGGCGACGACCAGCCGGTCCCCGGCCTTGAGAGCCCTCGCCATCGTTCAGGACAGCCCAAGCGCGGCGCGCTGCCGCAGGGTCAATTCGGCTATGCCGGCGCGGGCCAAGGCCAGCATCCGGGCAAAGCTGGCGTCGTCGAACGGTGCGCCCTCGGCGGTCGCCTGGATCTCGACGATGCCGCCCCCTCCGGTCAGCACGAAATTGGCGTCGGTCATCGCCTTCGAATCCTCGGCATAATCGAGGTCGAGCACGGCATTATTCTCGAACACGCCGCACGAGATCGCGGCGACGCTGTCGTTGAGCGGAACGCTGGGCAAAACTCCGGCGGTGACGAATTTCGCCAATGCCTGATAGAGCGCGACATAGCTGCCGGTGATCGCCGCGGTGCGGGTCCCGCCATCGGCCTGAATCACGTCGCAATCGATGCGGATCTGGCGCTCGCCGAGCGCGGCGAGATCGGTGACCGCGCGCAGGCTGCGGCCGATCAGGCGCTGGATCTCCTGGGTGCGCCCGCTCTGCCGCCCGCGCGCCGCTTCGCGATCGGTGCGGGTGTGGGTCGAGCGCGGCAGCATGCCGTATTCGGCGGTGACCCAGCCGCGCCCGGTATTGCGCAGAAACGGCGGCACCCGCTCCTCGACGCTCGCCGTGCACAGCACATGGGTGTCGCCGAAGCGCGCCAGGCACGACCCCTCGGCATATTTGGCGACGCTTGGCTCGAGGCTGACCGGGCGCAATGCCTCGGCGGCGCGTCCGGAAGGTCGCATGGCAAACTCCTCATCGCTTCGTCATGGCCGGGCTTGACCCGGCCATCTCTTGATCCCCGGGTCAAGCCCGGGGATGACGTTCAGGTGTCAAACAGATTTCCCTGGCCGATCGGCGGCGCCGAGCGGCGCACCGGCCGCCGCGAGCCGCCGGCGATGACGCCGACCTTGCCATCATAGAATTCGAGTTCGAGCGCGGCGTTCGGCCGGACCTTCGCCGCTTCGTCGACGACATGCCCGGCGCCGTCGAGCACCATGACGTAGCCGCGGCGCAACATCGCCTCGTGGCGCTCCGAATGGGTCGCGAGCCGGCCGGCGAAATTGTCGACCGCCCCGCATCCGGCATCGAGCACGCGCGCGACCGCAGCGGCGAGACGCCGCTCCACCTCGTTGAGCCGCTCGCGGGCACGCCCGACATCGGCCGCCAGCGCCGCCGGCCGCAGCCCGGTCGCGGCGAGATCGAGGCGCTGACGCGCCGCCGCGAGGCGCGTGCCGATCGCCAGGCGCAGCCGCTCATTGCGGTCGTCGAGCCGCTGCGCGGCGGCGCCGAGCAGGTCCTGCGGGTCGGGCAGGCCGCGCGCCAGGCCCGACAGACGCAGGCGGCGCTCGCCCAGCAGCCGCGACAATCCGCCGGCGAGGCGCGCCCCCTTGGCGCCGAGTTCGGCCACCAGATCGAGCCGCACCGGCACCGCCATCTCGGCCGCCGCGGTCGGGGTCGGCGCGCGCAGATCGGCGGCATGGTCGATGAGCGTCGTGTCGGTCTCGTGGCCGACTGCGGAAATCAGCGGGATCGCCGACGCCGCAGCGGCGCGCACGACGATCTCCTCGTTGAACGCCATCAAATCTTCGAGGCTGCCGCCGCCGCGTGCGACGATGATCAGGTCGGGGCGCGGCACCTTGTTCGCCCCCGGTCCTCCAGCTTCAATCCGGTTGAACCCCTCGATCGCCGCCGCGATCTGCGCTGCCGCGCCCTCGCCCTGCACCGCGACCGGCCACAGCAGCACCGGGCGCGGGAAACGGTCGGCGAGGCGGTGCAGGATGTCGCGAATGACCGCGCCGGTGGGCGACGTGACGATGCCGATCACCCCGGGCAGAAACGGCAATTTCTGTTTGCGCTCGGCGGCAAAGAGGCCCTCGGCGGCGAGCCGCGCGCGGCGGTCCTCCAGCAATTTGAGCAAGGCGCCGCGGCCGGCCAGTTCGAGCGAATCGACAATCAGCTGGTATTTCGAGCGGCCGGGATAGGTGGTGAGGCGCCCGTTGCACACGACCTCCATGCCGTCCTCGGGCTTGACCGCGAGGCGCTGCGCGGTGGTGCGCCAGCACACCGCATCGAGCAACGCCTCGGCATCCTTCAGCGCGAAATAGCAATGGCCGGAGGCGACCCGCTTCCACCCGGAAACTTCGCCGCGCACCCGCACCTGCCCGAATTCGCCTTCGATCGAGCGCTTCAATGCCAATGACAGTTCGGAGACGGTATACTCCGGCAGGTTCGAGCCCGGGTGCGGCCCGGGTTCGACGCCCCAGGCGTCTGCGGCGGTGAGCGGCTGATCGTTCATCGCCCCATCTTAGCGAAGCCGGGAGAGAAGCGCGATGCGGGTGCGCCAATGTCTCCCTCTCCGCCCCCGGGGGCGGAGAGGGCAGGGTGAGGTGGGGGACGACAGGGGGTTGGCCGATACCCACCTCACCCTCCCACGCCTGCGGCGTGGGCCCCTCCCTCTCCCCCCTGAGGGGCGGAGAGGAAATCGATCGGGGTGCGTGTAGTGCGCATCCTCGTCATCGGCTCGGGCGGGCGCGAGCACGCGCTGTGCTGGGCGATCGCGGCGTCGCCATTGGTCGATCGCCTCTACTGCGCGCCGGGCAATGCCGGCATCGCCGAGGAGGCCGACTGCATCCAGATCGCGCCGACCGACACCGCCGGCATCATCGCCTTCTGCCGTCACGCGCGGATCGATTTTGTCGTGGTCGGCCCGGAGGCGCCGCTCGTCGCGGGTCTCGTCGATGCGCTCGAAACGGAGGGGACCGCCGCCTTTGGCCCCTCGGCCGCCGCCGCCGCGCTCGAAGGCTCGAAGGCCTTCATGAAGGATCTGTGCGCGCGCGAGGGCATCCCGACCGCCGCCTATCGCCGCTTTGCCGACGCCGCCGCGGCCAAGGCCCATATCGCCGCGCAGGGCGCACCGATCGTCGTCAAGGCCGACGGGCTCGCCGCCGGCAAGGGCGTCGTCGTCGCCGCGACGGTCGCCGAGGCGAATGCCGCGGTTGATGCGGCCCTATCGGAGGGCCGCTTTGGTGCGGCCGGCGCCGAGATTGTCATCGAGGAATGCCTCACCGGCGAGGAAGCAAGCTTTTTCGCCCTGGTCGACGGCGCCACCGCCCTGCCGCTCGCCGCGGCGCAGGACCACAAGCGCGTCCATGACGGCGATACCGGCCCCAATACCGGCGGCATGGGCGCCTATTCGCCGACCCCTTCGGTGACGCCGAGGGTCGAGGGCGAGGTCATGGAGCGCATCATCCTGCCGACGGTGCGGGCGATGCAGCAGGGCGGCCGGCCGTTCAAGGGGGTGCTCTATGCCGGGCTGATGCTGACCGAAGAGGGGCCGAAGCTGCTCGAATACAACGTCCGCTTCGGCGACCCCGAATGCCAGGCCCTGGTGATGCGGCTGAAGAGCGACCTGCTGCCGGCCCTGATCGCGACGCGCGACGGCATCCTGCGCCAGGTCGATCTGCGCTGGTACGACGAAGCCGCCCTGTGCGTCGTGATGGCCGCGCG
>DATLTH010000232.1:0-6998 GCA_035533695.1 Allostellaceae bacterium
TCAAAGGCTTGGGGACAATCGGCCAATCGGCGTCGGACCAGCCGCCTTCGCAGGCCACGACTTCCACGCCAGAGAAGGCCCCGCGATCGGCGAGAAGGGTTAGGTCACCCGACCGGGTTACCTCCTTTGCCTGCCGTGCCATCTTGGCTAGCTGGGTTCGGTCGTCGCCGACGTCGGTAACCTCATGGGTGATGATCAGATGGTGCTTGGGGTCGACCGCCGCCTGCATGTTGTAGCCGACCATACCAGTGCCTTTACCGTTGGTGGCCATGGCCCGTGCGTCCGGATTGGTGAGCGAGACCTGTGATCCTAATCAGCGGGGTTCCCTTCAGTTATTGTAGTCGGGGCCGCTGGCTGGCAGGTACGCCGCGCTTTTAAGCCCGCAAGCTTGCTGAGATACAGATAGACGACGGGCGTCGTGTAAAGCGTCAACAGCTGCGATACGAGAAGGCCGCCGACGAGCGTTACTCCAAGCGGCCGGCGCAATTCGGAGCCGGGGCCGCTACTGAGCGCGAGCGGCAGCGCGCCGAGCAGTGCGGCCATGGTCGTCATCATGATCGGGCGAAATCGCAGCCGGGCTGCTTCATAAATCGCGGCTGCCGGCGCGAGCCGTCGACGCCGCTCGGCGTCCAGCGCGAAGTCGACCATCATAATTGCATTCTTCTTGACGATCCCGACCAGTAGGATGACCCCGATCAACGCGATCAGCGTGAACTCGTAATGCAGCACGAGCAACGCCGCGAATGCGCCGGCGCCGGCCGACGGCAGGGTCGATAAAATCGTTAGCGGGTGGACGAAGCTCTCGTAGAGGATACCGAGAACGATATAGACGGCGAGGATCGCCGCCGCGATCAGATAGGGCTGCGTGGCGAGAGAGCTTTCGAATACCTGGGCCGCGCCCTCGAACCGCGTTGTCATCGCCGGCGGCAGCCGCAGCAATCGCTCCGCCTGGCCGATCGCAGCAATTGCCTCGCCGAGCGACACGCCGGGCGCCAAATTGAACGACAAGGTGACCGACGGGAAGCCGTCCTGGTGATTGATCGTCAGCGGGGTGAGCGAGTTCTGCCGCGCCGTCAGTGCGGCCAAGGGCACCAGCTTGCCCGAGGTGTCGGAGCGCACGTAAAGCTGTGATAAAACATCCGGGTCGCTTTGCGCTCGCGGATCGATCTCAAGCACGACTCGGCGCTGCTCCGACTGCGTGAAAATCGTCGCGACCTGACGCTGGCCGAATGCATCGTAGAGGACATCATCGACTGCCTGCGGTGTGACGCCCAGCCGCCCCAATGTGTCGCGGTCGAGCGCCAGCATCAGCTGTGGCGCCGTGGTTTGCAGATCGCCTGTCACATCCTGCAACTGCCGCAGGGCGGCCAGCCGCTTCAACACGATCGGCGCCGATCGAAACAGCTCGGCGACGTCCGGGTCCTGCAATGTGTACTGGTACTGGGTCTTGCTGACCTTGGTTCCGATCTGCACGCTCTGACGGGCCTGTCCGTATAGCACGATGCCAGGAACCTTGGTCGCGGCCTTGCGCAACCGCGCCAAAACCTCGGTCGCGCTGGCGCTGCGGTCGGCCAGCGGCTTCAGATCGACCATGATCCGCCCGCTGTTGAGACCGGACCCCCCGCCTACCCAGTAATAGACGGTCGCGACATCAGGGTCGGCTATGACGACTTTGGCGAGCGCCCGCTGGCGTTCGACCATTGCGGCGTAGGAGATGTCGGTCGCCGCTTCCGTTGTGCAGATGATGAGCCCGTTGTCCTGCTGCGGGAAGAAGCCCTTCGGAAGGACGAGATAGAGATAGACGGTCGCGGCAACGGCCAGCGCCATCATCCCGACCATGACCGGCGGGTGCCGTAAGGCCCACCGCAAGCCGCTCTCATAGAAGCGCAGCAACCGCCGGAACGCCGCCTCTAGGATTGCCGCAAAGCGATTCTCGCCGGCGCGGGTCGCCGGCCGCAGCAGCGTGCCGCACATCATCGGCGTTATGGTCAGCGACACGAAAGCCGACATCAGGAGCGCGATGCTGATCGTCACCGCGAATTCGCGAAACAGCCGGCCGATCAGGCCGCCCATCAGCAACAGCGGGATGAACACCGCCACCAACGACAAGGTCATCGACAGGATCGTGAACACGATCTCGCGCGATCCCGCGAGGGCTGCCGCCAAGGGTTTCTGTCCCGCTTCGGTATGGCGGATGATGTTCTCGACCATGACAATCCCGTCGTCGATGATAAAGCCGACCGCGATCGTCAGCGCCATCAGCGAGACGTTGTCGATCGTGTAGCCGAACACATACATCGCGGCGCAGGCGCACAGCAGCGAGACCGGGATCGCCACGCTCGGGATCAGGGTGGCCGCCGCATGCCGCAGAAACAGGAACACGACCAATACGACAAGGACGATGCTGATCGCCATCGTGTGCTCTACGCCGGCCACCGAACCGCGGATTACCTGCGTACGGTCGCCCAGGACCTGCATGCGTATCGATGGCGGCAAGGCCCTCCGCAGCGCGGGCAGCGCTTCCTTCACGCGCTCGACCGTCTCGTTGATGTTGAAGCCGGGCTGCTTGTGGACATCGACGATGACAACGCGCTTGTTGCCGAGCCAAGCCGCTTGCCGGACGTCTTCAACGCCGTCAACGGCGCGGCCGATATCGCGCACCCGCACGGGGGCGCCCTTGTGGTAGCCGATCACCACGGCGCCGAAATCGGTGGCGCTGGTGAGCTGATCGGAGGTGGCGAGCGTGGCCGATCGCTGCGGTCCATCGAGAATGCCTTTGGGAGCGCTGATGGTCGCCTGCGACAGCGCGGCACGGATCTCTTCCAGGCTCAACCCGAGCGACGCCACTGCAGCCGGTTCGGCCTCGATGCGCACCGCAGGCGTCTGTTGGCCGTGGAAATCGACCAGTCCGACGCCGGGGATGCGGGAGATTTTTGGCGCGAGATAGGTCTCAGCGTAGTGGTCGACGGTCGAGATCGGCAAATCGTCCGAGGTCACCGCGATCGACATCAACAAGAAGTCTGCCGGGTTAGCCTTCTCGTAGGTCGGCGGGTTCGGCAGGTTTTTCGGCAAGAGCCCGGCCGCGTTGTTGATTGCGGTCTGGACGTCCTGTGCGGCGCCGTCGGCGCTGCGTCCCAGATCGAATTCCACGGTGATCCGGGCGCGGCCAAGCGAGCTGGTCGAGCTTAGCGACGTTACTCCCGAGATCAGCCCGAGTTCCTTCTCGAGCGGCGCCGCAACCGACAGTGCCATTGTCTCGGCGCTGGCGCCGGGCAGATCCGCGGCAACCTCGAGGGTCGGGACATCGACCTGCGGCACGCCAGCGATCGGCAGCAAGGCGTACGCGATGAATCCGATTACCGCCAGTCCCACGGCAAGCAACGTCGTCGCGATCGGCCGCCTGATGAACGGCTCGCAAAAGTTCATCGGCGTGCTCCCGCTTGAGGCGGGACGGCATCGACGAAGGTCCCGGACTCGATGCGGGACTGGCCGTCAACCACGACTTGCTGCCCGGGCGCCAAACCGTGATCGATGACGGCAAGGTCGTGGTTGGACCAAGACACCGTCACGGCCTGCTTTCGGACGCGATGGTCCGGGCCGATCACGAAGACATAGGTCTCATCGGGGCCGCGCAGCAGGGCAGTGGCCGGCGCCGTGACAACATTGCGGCGGGTGGTGACGAGAACCCGTACCTTAACGAACTGTCCCGGCCACAGCGCGTCGTCGCGATTGGCAAACTCCGCCTTGTAGCCGATCGTCGCCGTAGCCGTGTTGATCTGGTTGTCGATGACGGCGAGCTTGCCTGTGGCGAGATGATGCCCGTCATCGCTCTCGGCCACGACCACGACCTCGGCGTTTTTCATCGCCCGGCGCAGTTCGGGCAGCGTTGCGGCGGGCAGCGCGAACGTGACCGAGATCGGGTGAATCTGATTTATCGTGGCGATCCCGTTCGTATCGGTTGTTCGTACGATGTTGCCGGCATCGACGAGGCGGGTCCCGATGCGACCATCGATCGGCGAGCGAATGCTGCAGTAGCTCAGCTGCAGCGCCGCGAGATCGATCTGGGCCTCGTCGTCAGCTATCGCTGCGCGATATTGGTCGACGAGGGCCGCCTGGGTATCAAGCTTCTGGTGGGCAATCGAATTCTGGCTGGCCAAGGTTTGGTAGCGGCGCAGATCGAGCTGCGCATTTTCGAGCAGCGCCTCGTCCTTAAGCTTCACAGCCTTCGCCTTGGCCAGCGCCGCCGCAAAAGGACGCCGATCGATCTCGGCCAAAACGTCGCCGGTGCCGACATCCTGGCCCTCCTTGAAATCGATCTTGACGATTTGACCATCTACTTGCGCCTTGGCGACGACGCTGTTGAAGGCTTGCACCGTGCCAATCCCGGTCAAATAGACGGGTACATCGGCGCGTTGAACGAGGCCAGCAACGACCGGGACCGCCTCCGCGGAGTGAGCAGGACCTGGTTGCTGTGCCGGCCCGTTACCGGAAAGGGTGAACCCGACGATTACCGCAGCACCGGCGATCGCACCAACGAAGGCGAGCAGCCGGCGACGCAGGCGACTGCCTGGCCAAAACCGAACTGTTGCGGGGGAGTGCTTTTCCATTCGGCGGCGTCTCGGGGATGATCTCCCGGTCCCGTTTGTTCCCGGTGTGCGCTGTAAGCCGGTCGTCAGGGACCGTCTTCGGCCTCTGCCGTACCCCAGCCGGCCGCCAGCGGAACGAACAGGATCAGCGCGGCCGACTGCGTTGCGACGGTGAACACGATCACGGCGGTCATCGACCGCCCGTATAAAAGCCCGATCAAGGCGGACCCCGCCAGCCAGGCCAAACCGTAGGCCGCCGTGAAAAATCCGTATCCGGCGCCGCGGCTTCGGTCGGGGACCAGATCAGCGACGGCGGCACGCATCGTCGATTCGTGGGTGCCCATCGCGGCGCCCCACACGACCGCGCCGATCCACACCAGGGCCGGGCTCATCGAGAACGATAGGAACGGGACCGCGGCGGTCATTGGCAGCGCTAGGACGAGGCCGCGCAGCCCCACACGGTCATAGAGCCAGCCGGAACCAAGCGCCGCCAGCGCCGCGGCGCCCATGGCCGCCGCATAAGTGATGGGGATCAGCGGCGGCGGCAGGACCTGACGCACTTCCTGGTGATACGCGAGAACCGCGAAGGTCGCGAACCCCGACATCGAGACGGCGGTGAAGGCCGTATAGAGCCAGAACCGTGCCGGCAACCGGAGCTTGCCAGCGGGCTCGGCATGTCCCTGCCGGGCCTCGTGTCCGTGCTCGTAGTCTTCCGGCCGCGGTACGGCGCGGCGCAGCCAGGCAAGCGTCAGCAACGCGGCCACGCCGGGAAGCGCCAGCACGGCAAACCCGGCGCGATAGCCCGACAGCGCGATCATGCCGGCGACGACGAGCGGGCCCACCAGCGCCCCCGACTGGTCGAGCGCCTCGTGAATGGCGAAGGCGGTCCCGCGGCCGAGTTTGACGCTCGCCTGCGCCAGCATCGTATCGCGGGCAGGCGTGCGTACGGCCTTGCCGAAACGCTCCGTGACGAGGAGACCGGCCGCCTGCCAAAACGCCTGCGAGAACGCCAGCAGCGGGACACTGACGATCGTGATCGCGTACCCTGCGATTGACAGCGCCCAGTGCCTGCCTGTGCGGTCCGAGAGAGGGCCCGTGGCCAACCGGAACACCAGCGCGACCGCCTCGCCGAGCCCCGCAACCAGGCCGACCACCGCAGCCGACGCGCCGAACGTCGCGAGATACGGCCCAGCGATGGCGCGCGCCCCCTCGTATACAAAATCGGCCAGCATGCTGACGATGCCGAACGCCAGCACGAAGCGCATCGGCGTCAGCCTGTTGCCCTCCGCGGTCGCAGCAGGCCGCCCCAGACACTGCGCGGGGCTGGCGACATTTGACTGCGCTGGAAGCGGTTTCGTCGTTTCGCCGACCGTATGATCCATTACTGCGAGTGTCCCGGATAGGTGGAGATGCCTATTGTGGAGCTGCTTCGCCAATGTGGCGGCCCAGACGGCGGATTACCTGAACCCCGAGGTCTGAGCGGTACCAGAATTCGATTGCCGGTCCACAGCCGCGCCGCCGATCCAGGGCTGCCCAATCCAGAGCCGATTGAGCATGCGCGTCGCAAGACCGGGGCGCGCCTGTCCCGAAAGCCGCGCCAACGCCTCCTGATAGGGGCCGACATAACGAAGCCCGTGCGGTAGCACGATGTTGGTCCGGCGGATCCAGACGATCGCGTGCTCCGCCGCACGTCGCTCGTGCTCGCCATAGGCAAGGCCAAACGCCGACTGCAGCGGTATCGGAAGCAGATGTGTCGTCAAAGCCCGGTACCAGGCCGGTATGCGCACCCACGTCCCGGCCCCGTCCAGGATCGCCTCGGCAATCGAGCGCGCCTCGGGTCCGACCGAAAGGGTGTCGGAGACCCACATCGCCTCGCTATAGGCCCTGAAGGCCGCCCAACTCGCCGGCAACACCGCCGGGAGAATGCCGAACAGCGCCGCAAACGACCGGCTCTCCGCCCAATAACGCTCCCGCTCAGCTGTGGTGAGTGGCGGGAGCACAAGGCTGTAGGCCATGAGGGCGGTATCGATTAGCGTTGCATGCACCCAGCGCAGCGTTTGTTCCTCGTTGGCGCGGTAGGGTCTCCCGGCCACAAACGCGCCGGCAGCGGCCGGCATCATGCCGGTGATGGTTGCGTGGCGGCGGTACAACTGCCGCGCAGCCGCTCGCGCCTGATCGACCGTGCCGAACACCATCGTGAACACGGTGCTGAAGGTGCGATGAAAGCGGCCGATCGGATCCCTGAGGCTTCGGGAGTGCTGGGCAATTGCCGCGGCCACCCAGGGATGCGCGAGCTGAAGCAGCAACGCCCGACCCGCACCAAGGAAAATCGCCGCTTCGCGGTCGACGCGCCAGGTGACCGAGGCCGGTCCGAGGCCGGCTGAGGGATCGTCATCGGCCGGTCGCAACTCC
>DATLTH010000233.1:0-2158 GCA_035533695.1 Allostellaceae bacterium
CGAGGCGCCGGAATTCGGCGGCGACACGATGGTCGCCAACCAGTATCTCGCCTACGAGACGCTGTCCGCGGGAATGCGAGCGATGCTCGACAAGCTGACCGGCATCTACAGCGCACAGATGAACGGCGGCCGCGGCAACCGCGAAGAAAACAAGTACATGAAGATGCGTGACACCGATAAGGCCGAGCACGTCGAGGCGGAACACCCGGTGGTGCGCACCCACCCCGGAACCGGGCGCAAAGCGCTCTATATTTCAAAGCGGCACACGGTACGCTTTAAGGGTATGAGCGAAGAGGAAAGCCGGCCGCTGATCGACTTCCTGCAAGGCCATTGCACCCGGCCCGAATTCACCGCCCGCATCCGCTGGGAAAAGGGAACGGTGACGATCTGGGACAACCGCTGCTGCCAGCACTTCGCGATCAACGACTATCACGGCCAGCGCCGGGTGATGTGGCGCCTGCCGGTCGGCGCCGAAGCGGTGGTGTGAGGCCGCTGTCCAACTCCGTCATTGCGAGCGTAGCGAAGCAATCTCGCGCAGCCGCTTCGACGGTCGATCCAGATTGCCACGGCCCTGAACGCTCGGGCGTTCAGGGCCTCGCAATGGCCGCTAGTTTGGACCCTTCGCGTCCTGGATTGCGCGCCACACTCGCTCGGGTGTTGCCGGCATCTCGATGTGGTGGACGCCGAGATCGGAGAGCGCGTCGACGATCGCGTTGACGACGACGGCCAGCGCCGGGGTCGTGCCGCCTTCGCCGCCCGAGCGCACGCCGAGGCGATTGGTCGGCGAAGGCACCTCGCTGAGCGCTGTGTCGAATGGCGGAAACACATCGGCGCGCGGCATCGCGTAATCCATGAAGCTGGCGGCGAGAAGCTGCCCGGTCTCGCGATCGTAATGGCTCGATTCGAGCAGCGCCTGCCCGACCCCTTGGGCGATACCGCCGTGGGTCTGGCCGTGCACGATCATCGGGTTGACCGCGCGGCCGACATCGTCGACCGAGGCGTAGCGCACGATCGCGACCGCGCCGGTCTCGGGATCGATCTCGACCTCGCAGACCTGCGTGCCATACGGAAAGCTGGCGATCGGCAGGGTCTGGTCGGAGACCGCGCCAAGCGGCCCGTGCAGCTCCGCCGGCAGGCCGCTGCGGGTGGCGGCGGCGCGCGCCACGTCGAAAATGCCGATCTCGCGGTCGGTGCCGGCGACGCGGAAATTTCCGGCCGAAAATTCGATGTCGGTCTCGCTGGTTTCGAGCAGTAGCCCGGCGATCCTGCGGCCTTTGGCGATGATGTCGTCGGTCGCCTGGCCGATCACCGTGGTCGCCAGCTTCATCGAGCGGCCGGAATGTGAGCCGCCGCCGGCGGCGACCCGGGCGGTGTCGTGCGCGACGTAGTCGATGCTCTCAAACGGCACGCCGAGCCATTCGGTGACGAGCTGCGCAAAGCTCGTCTCGTGGCCCTGGCCCGACGACATCGTGCCCATCACCAGTTCGACCCGGTCGTTCGGCTGCACCGTGATCTCAGTGCGCTCGCGCGGCGCGCCGCTGGTGATCTCGACGTAATTGGCGATGCCGAACCCGCGCCGCTTGCCGCGCGCTAGCGAGGCGGCGCGCCGGGCGGCAAGTCCGGGCAGGTCGGCGAGACCCAGCGCCATGTCCATTGCCGCTTCGTAATGCCCGCTGTCGTAGGTCAGGCCGAGTGGGTTGGCGTAAGGCTGCGCCGCCGGCGATACCAGGTTGCGCCGGCGCAATTCGACCGGGTCGAGGCCGAGTTCGTCGGCGGCGAGGTCGATCAGCCGCTCGACGACAAAGATCACCTCGGGCCGCCCGGCGCTGCGATAGGGTGTTGTCGGGATCGTGTTGGTGACCGCGCAGCGGCCGCGGAAATGGGCCGCCGGGATGCGATAAACGTTGGACATCAGCCCCAGTCCCTTTTGCAGCGACACGAACGACGCCGCCTGGTTGCCGAGATTGCTGAGGTTGCTGCCGCGCACCGCGAGGAAATGCCCGTCGGCGTCGAGCGCCAGTTCGGCCTCGACCGCGAGGTCGCGGCCCTGGTAGTCGCTGAGGAACGACTCGCTGCGCTCGCACGTCCATTTGACCGGCCGGCCGACCCGCTTCGCGGCCCAGGTGAGCAGCGCGTATTCGGGATAAAAGAAATTGCG
>DATLTH010000234.1:0-3846 GCA_035533695.1 Allostellaceae bacterium
CGCGTCCCGGAATGGGCCGGCGGCCACCACGAGAAGATGGACGGGACCGGCTATCCGCGCGGGCTGAAACGCGACGAGATGTCGATCCCGGCGCGGATCATGATGATCGCCGACATCTTCGAGGCATTGAGCGCGCGCGACCGCCCCTACAAAGCGCGCAAGACCTTGTCGGAGTGCATCGACATCATGGCCCGGATGAGCCGCGAGCGGCACATCGACCCCGATTTGTTCGAGCTGTTCCTGAACTCCGGCGTCTACCGCGACTACGCCGAAATTTTCATGCTGCCCGACCAGATCGACGCGGTCGATGTCGCCCGCTACATCGGCGCCTGCCGCCCCGCCGCGCCGGCGGCGGCGTGATTTGGGTGCTCAGTCCTCCGAAAATCGGAGGTATTTGTCTTCCAGCGCCCGCCACCTGGCGGTGCCGACGGCGTCTTCGCGTTCCTGGAAGGTCGCGAGGTCGGCGTCGACGCGGCTTGTGTCGCCGTCTTCCTTCATCGCCTTGAGGACGCGCTGGGCGGCGCGGATCGCGGCGCGGTGGGTTTGCGAGGGGTAGATGCCGAGGCGGAAACCCATGCCTTCGAGGTCGAGGGCGCCGAGCATCGGGGTTTTGCCGCCCTCGAAGACGTTGACCAATGCCGGCCCATTCACTTCGCGGCCGACGATGCGCAACTCGTCGACGGTCTGCGGCGCCTCGACAAAGCCGACATCGGCGCCGGCTTCGAGATAGGCGTTGACCCGGTCGATCGCGGCCTGGAGGCCCTCGACCGCCCGTGCGTCCGAGCGCGCGATGATCACCAGGCCCGCGTCCCGCCTGGTATCGACGGCGGCCTTGATCTTGCCGACCATCTCGGCGCAGGAGATGACCTCCTTGCCCTCGTAATGGCCGCATTTTTTCGGGCTGACCTGGTCCTCGATATGGAAGCCGGCGACGCCGGTTTTCTCGTATTCGCGCACCGTGCGGATGACGTTGATCGCGTTGCCGTAGCCGGTATCGGCATCGGCGATGACCGGAATCTCGACCGCTTCGACCGTCAGCCCGATGAAGTGCGCGTTCTCGCCGAGGGTCAGCAGGCCCAGATCGGGATAGCCGCTGGCCCGCGAATAGCCGCCGCCGGTCAGGTAGACCGCGGCGAACCCGGCCTGCTCGACGAGCCGCGCCGTCAGCGTGTCGTAGGCGCCCGGCACCATCGTATAGCCGGTCCGCGCGATCAGCTGGCGCAGGGCCTGACGCGGGTTCATGTCCGCCTCAATCGCGGCGGTAGGGATAGCAGCGCGCGCGCTCGAGGGTGATCCCGTAATGCTGGGCGAGGGCGCGGATCCCGTCGCCCTGATCGGGATAGGGATCGGCGTTGCCGGCTCCGACGATGATCGGGCGAAAGCTGCGGTCGTCGTGCCCGCCGGGCGGCAGCATCGCGGTGGCGAGCGGGGTGCCGTCGCCGTCGCGCAAGGTCAGGAAAAGCGGCATCTCGCGCTGGATGTGGGCCTTGAGCCCGATCTCCTGCTCGAAATAGACCTTCGATACCGGGCGAAAGCTCTGCGCCGCCTTGTCCTGCTCCTTGCGGAAATATTTCTCGACCGCGTGGTGCATGGTTTCCGATTCGGCGACCGCCTCGGCCTCGGTCTCGATCCGAAACCAGGTCTTGCCGCCCGGCGCATCGCAAACGTACCTCATGCTTCCTCCAAGATGGCGTTGCGGCAATGACCCGCGCCACCGACCGGGACCGCGCGGACAGGGATCGCGCCGACCGGGATGCGGTGCCGCGAGAAGCAAAATCCGGAGTTCGGGACGAGTCAACAGCCAAGCTTTCATCCGGACGTGTTCCCCGAAAGATCGCGCGCCCTCGCTATGACGATCTGATCTTGCGGGCACCGCCGGAACGCATTTTGGCGCTCCTTCGCGCCGAAGCGGGGCGCACGGCGTGAGCCGCCGGCTGCGGCTCGGTCCACTCGCGCCACAATGCGACAAGAGCGGCCATCACCGCCGGGCCGAGAAACAACCCGAGAAAGCCCATCGTCTCCAACCCGCCGAGTATTCCCAGCAAGACCAGCAGAAAGGGCAGCCGCGCCGCGCCGCCGATCAATGCCGGGCGCACAAAATGATCGGCGATGAAGACCACCGCGCTGCCGAACGCGACAACGACAATCGCGCCGAGCGTATTGCCGGTGGCGAACAAATAGAGGGCGGCGAGACAATACACGGCCGGCGCGGCAAACGGGATCACGGCGGCGACGCCGGTCGCCGCACCCATCGAGGCCGGATAGGGCAGGCCGACCGCAGCGTAAGCGATGCCGAGCAGAATGCCCTCGGCCAGCCCGACCAGCACCAGACCGCTCACGGTGCCGTGCACCGCCGCGATCATCTGGCGCGCGACGCGCTCGCCGCGCTGCCCGATCAGCCGGTCGCTGAGTTCGCGCAACTGCTCGGTGAGGCCGCTGCCGTCGCGGAACAGAAAAAACAGCGTCAGCAATGTGAACAACAGGATCGCCAGCCGGTGGAGAACCTCGCCGCCGAGCTGGCGCACCGATTCGGAAAGGGTGCGCAGATCGACGCGGCCGATCAGCGCTTCGGCCATGACCGGGTCGCCGAGATGGGTGCGCCACCAATCGGCGATGGTCGGGCCGATCAGCGGCAACTTGGCGATCCAGCCGGGCGTCGGGATGCCGTGGTGGCGCGCCTCGGCAACAAACTCGATCACGAGATGGCTCTCCCGGGCGACCGCAATCCCCAGCAGCACAAGCGGCGCGATCACCACGATCGCCACCCCGACCGTCGACAGCAGCGGCAACCAAACCCGCTCGCTCTGCTGCGGCAGCAGATGCAACAGGCGCCGATATAGCGGCCACAGCGCGATCGCGAGCACCGCGGCCCAGGCCAAGGCCGGAAGAAAATCGAAGAGGACCCATACCCCGACCGCCAGCACCGCGGCCGCCAACGCAATCCGCGCGAGGCGTTGCGAGGCAGACGAAGCGGGGGCGGGGGGCGGCGCGCGGTCGGTTTCCATCGCCTTTTGATCTCTTTCAACCGGTCGGGCGCAGACTATCCCAACCGGCGAATGCTGGCACGCGGTCCGCCATGGCCTGTTGCAAGAACTTGCTCGTCACCGTGGCCAGGCATAGTCTCAGCACCCGGCCATTCGCCTGCCGATTACCAACGAGGAGTTCAGTTATGGGATACACTCTCGATCAGTTTTCCGCCGATTGCCACCGCGCCCTCACCGCCAGTCCCGGCCCGGAAGGCCGCAAGAAGGTGTGCGAGCTGGTGCAAAAGGCCTGTGTCGACAAGGAATTCGTCAGCCAATATCTGCCCGATGACGGGCCGGACCGGAAGATCCTGTTCGAAGATCCAGAGCTCGGCTTCTGCATTCTCGCCCACGTCTATCACGGCGCCAAGCAGAGTGCCCCGCACGATCATGGTCCCACCTGGGCAATTTACGGCCAGGCCCAGGGCGAGACGATCATGACCGACTGGGCGCTGGTGTCGCCGGCAAGCGAGGCGCAGCCCGGCAAAGTAAAGCACGTTCGCGACTATAAGCTCACCCCGGGCGCGGCCTATGTTTACAACGAGGGCGATCTCCACTCGCCGCGGCGCGAGGGTTCGACCAAGCTGATCCGGATCGAAGGGCGGAACGTCGAAAAGATCCGCCGGTTTCCGTACGAGGCGGCGGCCTGAACAAGGCGCCCTATCGGCTGTCGCGCAGAGGACGCCGCCGGGGACGCCGCCGGGGACGCCGCCGGGGACGTCCGCCGGGCGCCCCCGCTGTTTCATCGAGCTGGCAGCGGCGCGCGTTCGCGCCCCTGCCAGCCGTTCAGCCGATTATTCGACGACGGTCACGCGCCGGTTTT
>DATLTH010000235.1:0-4399 GCA_035533695.1 Allostellaceae bacterium
GATCCTCAATGTCGTCTGGGGCCGCGGCATGACGATCATGCCGCACGACCACCGCATGTGGGCGGTGATCGGCGTCTATACCGGGCGCGAGGACAACATCTTCTGGCGCCGCCTGCCGGGCGAAGCGGGCGGCCTCGTCGAGGCGGCCGGCGCCAAGTCCCTGGGGCCGCGCTGCGCCGAGCCGCTGGGGCGGGACGTCATCCACTCGGTGACCAATCCCTTGGGGCGCCTGACCGCCGCGATCCATGTCTACGGCGGCGATTTCTATGGCGTCGAGCGCACCGAATGGAACCCCGAGACACTGCTCGAACGGCCGTATGATTTCGAACTGCACCGCCGCATGTTCGAAGCCGCCAACGCGGCCTGATCTTTTCCAACGTCACCCCCGCGAAAGCGGGGGCCCAGGGCGACCGCTTCGACGTGGGCCCTGGATTCCCGCTTGCGCGGGAACGACGGGAGAGGGGTGACCCCATGAGCCTCAACGTCTATGCGCTGACCTGCGGCTGGCTGGAGGGCGAGCTCGGCCATCTGATGGAGGGCGGCGAGGGGCGTATTCGGCTGCCGATCCCTGCCTACCTGATCGAGCACCCGAAGGGGACGGCGTTGTTCGATACCGGCATGCACCCGGATTGCCAGCACGACCCGGCGGGCCGGCTTGGGGCGCGCCTCACCGGCCTCTTCACGTTCGACTATCACCCGGGTGAGGAAATCGGCGCGCGCCTCGCCGCGCTCGGCCGCGATCCGGCGCGGATCGATCTCGTCATCAACTCGCATTTCCACTTCGACCATTGCGGCGGCAACGCCCAGATTCCCAACGCGACCCTCGTCGTGCAGCGCCGCGAATGGGATGTCGGGATGGACCCCGACCGCGCGGCGAAAAGCGGCTTCAACCCGCGCGACTTCGATCTCGGCCACAAACTGCGCCTTGTCGAGGGCGAGCACGATTTGTTCGGCGACGGTTCGGTCGTTTGCCTGCCGACGCACGGCCACACGGCGGGGCATCAGTCGCTGAAATTGCGCCTCGCCGGCGGCGATGTCGTGTTGGCCGCCGACAGCTGCTATTTCTGTCGCACCCTGCGCGAGCGCCGCCTGCCCCGCTTCGCCTACGACAAGGAACAGATGCACGCCTCGCTCGACCGCCTCGCCGCGCTGGAAAAGCAGGGGGCGCGCATCTTCTTCGGCCACGACCCCGAATTCTGGCAAACCGTGCCGCAGGCCCCGGCGACGCTCGCCTGAGCGGTATCGGAACCAATCAGGCGGTCCCGTCGTTGGCTGGCGGTCAGCCATTCTCGCGGATCGGTTTGACGCTCGAGGACGACCTCCCTATGCAAACCGTCAAATACCGACTGTTCGAGCCGCGCCTGATGCCGCGCCGCACGAAACTCGATGTGCCGGGCTGGGCCGGCAAGCCGGAGCGGCGTAGTGACGGTTCGCACGAATTTGCCTGGCACTGCATGCCGTTCGTCGAAGGTGCGCAATACGGGATCGAGCTGTTTTATCCGTTCGATAACGAACTGCACGTGACGAAAAGCAACGGTCGGGTGGTCCTCTCAGGCGATTTCGGCCCCGATCCGGGGACCGGCATCCAGTGGCCGCCGTTCCGCTCGTTCGGCGAGGACTATTACACGTATCAGCTGCTGCTCGATCTCAAGGTTGGGGACGACATGGCGGTCCGCACCGAGCCGCATCCCCGCTTCTATACCGCCTCCGACGACGACGTGCCGCTTGCGGTGCCGGCGCTGCTGCGCACGAGCTGGTGGCCGATGATCTCGTTCGTGGTGTTCAAGGCGCCGCCCGAGGGTCGCACCCACATTTTCCGGCCGGGCGAGCCGTTCATGCAGATACTGTTTCTGCCGGCGGAGGCTCAATTCGACCTGGTGCCGATGGATGAAGAGGAAGCGGCCGAACGCGAGATGCGCGGGCGCCGCATCCACGCCAGCCGCAAAACGCTGGGGAAAGAGTCGACCTGGACCTCGTCGACCAACACAGTGTTCGACGGCACCTACCGCCACATCCTGCGCGCAGCCAGAGCCAAGGCGAAAGAGACCGGCGAATCCTGATCGGCTTACCGCTCGGCGCTCGCCAAGCGATAAGCCACCCACGCCTGCAATGTCACCAAAGGACCATCAGTGATGATGGTGATGGTGTTGCTGGTAATAGGGGCGATAGTAGCTGTTGTGATGATGGTGATGATACGAAGGCTGAGCGTAATACGGCTGCGAATAATACGGCTGGGAATAAGAATAAGTTCCCTGGGAATAAGGATAATACCCCTGAGCTACCTGAACGCCGTCCAAACCCTCGGCCGCCGGTGTTTTCGCGGGCGCGGCAGCCTCGGCCCTCAGCAGCGCGACCGCGTTCGGGATTGGCGTCAGCAGATCGGCATACGTGGAGGCTTGCAGCGCCTCCGACGGGTTGGGAGCGGGCTGGGTTGCAGCTTGCGCGGAACTTATAACGGCCAGCCCGGCAACGGCGCCGAGCAATCCAGCGGTTGTCTTATCCATGTGCATCCTCCAAATACCGCAGCGCAAACGCACCGGAATGGCCGGGCTTGAGCTGCTATGGGCATACTCCATTAAACGCGAGGGAGACTTCGCGGTTCCGACGCGGACCGCCTTTTGAGCGGCCGGCCTCACATCCAGTCGGGGCGACGCCGGCTTATGCCGGTAGACGCCCGCGCCGCTCGGGCGTACGGTCGAGCCATGGCATGGGCGGTCAAGCGCGCGCCCTACGCGTCACATCCCGAAAAAAGCCGCGGCCGGTTCGATGCCGAGCCGGAGAGCGACATGCGCTCGCCCTTTCAGCGCGACCGCGACCGCATCATCCATTCGACCGCGTTCCGCCGCCTGATGCACAAGACGCAGGTTTTTGTGACGCACGAGGGCGACCATTACCGCACGCGCCTCACCCACAGCCTCGAAGTCGCGCAGATCGCCCGCACCGTGGCGCGCGCCCTGGGTCTCGACGAGGACCTCGCCGAGGCGGTCGGCCTCGCCCACGATCTCGGCCACACGCCGTTCGGCCATGCCGGCGAGGAAGCGCTCAACGTCGAGATGGAGCCCTATGGCGGCTTCTCGCACAACGACCAGACGTTGCGCATCCTGACCCGGCTGGAGCACGGATATGCCGAGTTCGACGGGCTGAACCTGACCTGGGAAACGCTCGAAGGCACGGTCAAGCATAATGGCCCCCTGCAAGGCCCCGGCATCGAGCGGCCGGTGCCCCCTTCGATCGCCGAATACGATAGGCGCCATCCGCTCGACCTTGCGACCTATCCCGGCCCGGAGGCGCAGGTCGCCGCGCTGGCCGACGACATCGCCTACAACAACCACGACATCGACGACGGGTTGCGCGCCGGCCTCTTCGGCGTTGCCGATCTCGCCGAGGTGCCGCTGGTCGGCCCGGTCTTCGCCGAGGTGGCCGGGCGTTATCCGGGGCTCGAGGGGTCGCGGCTCGCCCATGAGGCGATTCGCCGGTTGATCGACCGCATGGTCCGCGATCTGGTGGCCGAGACAAGCCGCCGGCTCGCCGCCAGCGGTGTCGCGAGCGTCGCCGAGGTGCGGCATTTGGCCGAGCCGGTCGCGGCGTTTTCGGATCAGATGCGCGCCCACGACCGCGCCTTGAAGCGTTTCCTGTTTGAGCGGATGTACCGGCACTACCGGGTTAACCGTATGAGTTCAAAAGCGCGCCGGGTGATCCGCGACCTGTTTCAGCTGTTCCTCGCCGAGCCCGAATGCCTGCCCGGCGAGTGGCGCGCGCTGACCGGCGACAACCAGACCGCGAATGCCCGGGTCGTCGCCGACTACCTCGCCGGCATGACCGATCGTTTCGCACTCGACGAGCATCGCCGGTTGTTCGATACCTACGCCTCGGTATGACAAAAATCCGATGATCTTCGCCTGCCCGAATAAACCGCTGCCGTCATGGCCGGGCTGGACCCGGCCATCCTCGGACCCCCGGGTCAAGCCCGGGGGTGACGGGTTTGGTGGCGAGAACGCCATAGCCGCTGTTGTTCGCCGATGATCGATATCTTCGCCGACTTCCGCCGGCTGGTTGTGGCTGCGCTCGATGATCTGGCGGCGGCGGGGGCGCTGCCGGCGGGGCTCGATTTCGGCCGCGTCGCGGTCGAGCCGCCGCGCGATCCTTCGCATGGCGACCTCGCAACCAACGCGGCGATGGTGCTGGCCGGCGCCGTCAAACAGAACCCGATGGTCCTCGCCGAGCGCATCGCCGGCGCGCTGGCGCCGCGCGAATTGGCGAGCGGCGACTATCGCGGCCATGGCTTTACGGTCGCGGTGGCGCGACCCGGATTTCTCAACATCCGGCTGGAGCCGCAGGTGTGGCACGCACAGTTGCGTGCGATCCTGAAGGCCGGCATCGCCTACGGCGACTCGACCGT
>DATLTH010000236.1:0-4596 GCA_035533695.1 Allostellaceae bacterium
GAATCGACCGCCACCCCGCGGCGATCGTCGTCGTTGAACACAAACTTCGCCGGCGGCAACTGCTGCTGGTAGGTCCAGATCGGCCAGTTCGGATCGTAGATGTCGAGCTGCGGCACCGGCATGACCAGATCGAGATTGGCCGCCCAATAGGCGTCGATCGTGCCGACATCGCGCCAATAGGGGGCGGCATCGGGGGTCGTGGTGACGCAGCTGTCCTCGAAGCGATGCGCCACCGCCTGTCCCCGTCCGACGATATGCGGGATCACGTCCTTGCCGAAATCGTGGCTCGATGTCGGGTCGTCATGGTCGCGCTGCAATTCCGAATAGAGGAAATCGGCCGAGAACGCATAGACCCCCATGCTCGCCAGGGCATGATCGGGCTTGCCCGGAACGGCGGGCGGGGTGCGCGGCTTTTCCTGAAAATCGGTGATGCGCATCGACGGGTCGACGGCCATGATCCCGAATTCCGAGGCTTGAGCGAGCGGCACTTCGACACAGGCGACGATGCAGTCGGCGCCCCTGGCCCGCATGTCGGCCAGCATGTTCGAGTAATCCATCTTGTAAATATGGTCGCCGGCCAGCACGACAAAGAATTCCGGGCGCGCCGCCCGGAAGATGTCGAAGTTCTGAAATACCGCATCGGCGGTGCCGCGATACCAGGTCGCCTCGTCGAGCCGCTGCTGCGCCGGCAGCAGGTCGAGAAACTCGTTCATCTCCGGGCGCAGAAACGACCAGCCCATCTGCAAGTGACGCAGCAGGCTGTGCGCCTTGTACTGGGTCAATACCGCGATCCGGCGGATGTTCGAATTGAGGCAGTTGGACAGGGCGAAATCGATGATCCGGAACTTGCCGCCAAAGAACACGGCCGGCTTGGCGCGGCGGTCGGTCAGCTGTTTGAGCCGACTCCCGCGGCCGCCGGCGAGGACGAGCGCGAGCGTGCGCCGGGCCAATCGTTCCTGGACACGCGCCGACGACAGCAATGGCGTCTCCTCTTTGCGATCGTTACCGGCAGGTCCGTGAGGGGGCGCCCGCCGCCGGCCTTGCGCAGCCGCCGAAGCTTCCCGTTTAAAGCTCGACGTTGATCCAGGTCAATTCCGGCTTGCGCAATGGCAGCCTATCATATTCAGGAGACTCATAGGAACGGCAGCGGCCGGGGTTTTCGCGCCCCTGACAGGGCTGAACGCAATGGCAAAGTACTTCTTCCCGATCGTCGCGGCGCTGGTGCCGATTAGCGCGTGGGCCGCGGAGCCGGCGGCGGAGACTTACCGTTGGGGGCCACATATGATGTGGGGATGGGGCTGGGGCTGGTCCGGCATGCTGTTCGGACCATTGCTGATGATCCTGCTGCTTGTCGCGGTAATTGCTGCGGTCGCCTTTTTTCTCAGGTCGCTGGGCGGCCCGCGGTCAGGAACCGCACGGCATTATCCGGCCCCGGGCCGAACCGCGCTCGACATTCTCAACGAGCGCTTCGCCCGCGGCGAGATCGACCGCGCCGAATATGAAGAAAAGCGCCGCCTGATCTCACACCCGATCAGCTGATCACAGGATGAACCGCGACAGATCGGCGTTCTTGGCGAGTTCGCCGACCCGCTCGCGGACATAGGCGGCGTCGATCGTTATCTTGGTGTCGTGCGGCTGGTCCGAGGCGGTGAAGCTGATCTCTTCGAGCAGGCGTTCGAGGATCGTGTGCAATCGCCGCGCGCCGATATTCTCGACTGTGGCGTTGATCTGCTCGGCCAAGAGCGCAATCTCGTCGATCGCTTCGGGCTCGAACTCGAGGGTCACCCCTTCGGTCGCGAGCAGGGCGCGGTATTGCGTGATCAGGCTGGCTTCCGGCTCGACCAGGATGCGGCGCAAATCGGCGCGGTCGAGCGCCTTCAGTTCGACCCGGATCGGCAACCTTCCCTGCAATTCGGGCAAGAGATCGGACGGCTTCGCCAGGTGGAACGCGCCCGAAGCGATGAACAAAATGTGGTCGGTCTTGACCGCGCCGTGCTTGGTCGCGACCGTGGTGCCCTCGATCAGCGGCAACAAGTCGCGCTGCACCCCTTCGCGGCTGACATCGGCGCCCGACAGGCCGCCGCCGCGCTCGCTGCGGCCGCAGATCTTGTCGATCTCGTCGAGAAAGACGATGCCGTCCTGCTCGGCGGATTGGATCGCCTCGCGGACGACCCGCTCCTGATCGAGAAGCTTGTCGCTTTCCTCGGCGATCAATATCTGATGGCTCTCGGCGACGGTCAGCTTTCGCGGCTTGGCGCGCCCGCCGAAGGTCTTGCCGAAGATGTCGCCGAGATTGAGCATGCCCATCTGCGCGCCGGGCATGCCGGGGATCTCGAAGGTTGGCAGGCTCGCCGCGGCGCTTTCCTGGATCGTGACCTCGATCTCGCGGTCGTCGAGGCGGCCCTCGCGCAGCATCTTGCGGAATTTCTGGCGGGTGTCGGCGCTGGCACTACCGCCGACCAGCGCGTCGAGGACGCGCTCCTCGGCCGCCAGTTCGGCCTTGGCCTCGACCTGCTTCCTGAGCCGCTCGCGGGTCATCGCGATCGCGATCTCGACGAGGTCGCGGGCGATCTGCTCGACGTCGCGCCCGACATAGCCGACTTCGGTGAACTTGGTCGCTTCCACCTTGAGAAACGGCGCCTCGGCAAGCCGCGCCAGGCGGCGGGCGATCTCGGTCTTGCCGACGCCCGTGGGCCCGATCATCAGGATGTTCTTCGGCAACACCTCCTCGCGCAACTCGGGCGACAATTGCTGGCGCCGCCAGCGGTTGCGCAGCGCGATGGCAACGGCGCGCTTGGCGTCGTCCTGACCGACGATATAGCGGTCAAGCTCGGAGACGATCTCGCGCGGGCTGAACGAGGTCATAGGCGGTTCACGCCGGCAGCTTTTCGAGAGTGACTTTGTCGTTGGTGTAGACGCAGATCCCGGCGGCGATCGCCATTGCGCGCCGGGCGATCGTCTCGGCGTCGAGCCCGTCGATCGTCATCAGCGCGCGTGCCGCGGCGAGCGCGTAGCCGCCGCCCGAGCCGATGCCGATGATGTCGTCCTCGGGTTCGAGCACGTCGCCGGTGCCCGAGAGGATCAGCGACACCTCCTTGTCGGCGACCGCCATCATCGCTTCCAATCGCCGCAGATAGCGGTCGGTGCGCCAGTCCTTGGCGAGTTCGACGCAGGCCCGGGTCAGCTGACCGGAATATTGTTCGAGCTTCGCTTCAAGCCGCTCGAACAGGGTGATCGCGTCGGCGGTGCTGCCGGCGAACCCGGCGATGATCCCGCCGCCGCCCAGCCGCCGCACCTTGCGCGCATTGGATTTGACGACGGTGTTGCCCATCGACACCTGGCCGTCGCCGGCGACCACGACCTCGCCACCCTTGCGCAATGACAGGATCGTCGTGCCGTGCCACTGCAGCGCGTCGGAGGGTCGTCTCATTGCCTGCATGTAAGAAGCGCCGCGGCGCGGTCAAGCGCGGCAAGGGACTCAGCGTGCGCTCAGCGCTTGATGAGGATCGTGTCGCCGTCGATCCGGATTTCGTAGACCGCCAGATCGGCCGAGACCGGTCCGTCGACGAGCTTGCCGTCGCGCACGTCGAAGGTCGCGAAATGCAGCGGGCACTCGACGATGTGGCCATCAAGCCGCCCGCGCGACAATGGCGCGTTCCTGTGCCCGCACATGTCGCGCAGCGCATAGACGCGCCCCTCGACATGGGCGAGCAACACCCGCTCGCGATCGACCGCGACGCATTTCATCCCGCCCGCGGGGACGTCGCCGATAGCGGCGACCGCGACAAAACCGTCAAATGCGTCTGTCATTGCGAGCCCACGGGTCAGCGCTTCGCGCTGCCCGAGGACAGGCCCCGCGAAGCAATCTCGTGCCGGGTGCGCAGCTTGATCGAGATTGCTTCGTCGCCGCGCTCCTCGCAATGACACATGCGTCAGTTCAGGTCGAAGCCGAACATCCGCGCGGCGTTGTCGCAGGTGATCTTGCGCACGTCCTGCTGCGGCACGCCGTCGAACATGCGCCCCAAAAATTGCTGCGAGCGCGGGAAGGTCGCTTCGGCGTGCGGGTAGTCGCTGCCCCACAGCATGTTGTCGACGCCGATCTTGTCGCGCAGCTGCACGCCGAGATCGTCTTCCATGAACTCGACAAACATGTTGCGCTGCCAATATTCGCTGGGCAGCAGCCCGTCTTTCGACTTCCAGCCTTTGGTAAAGACCGGCCGCTCGACATAGGTGAAGTCCATCTGCTTCAGCCAGTGCGGGATCCACGCCGCCTCGTGCTCGACCGAGCCGATCCGAAGGCCGGGGAACTTGTCGAAGACGCCGGCAAACAGCATCGATCCCAGCGAATAGCGCACCCAGTAATCCGTCGTCGAGCGGCCCGCGCCGGTCAATTCGGTCACGTCCATCGTGAATTCGTTGGCCGGGATGCCGTCGCGCGGCGTGCCGATATGCAGCAGCAGCGGGTGGTTGAGCGCCTGCGCCGCGCCCCAGAAGCGGTCGTAAACCGGGTCGCTGTAGGGCTTGTCCGGCCGCGGCGCGACCGGGATGAACGAGCCGACCAGCCCCATCTTGACGACGCGTTCCAGTTCCCTGGCG
>DATLTH010000237.1:0-3165 GCA_035533695.1 Allostellaceae bacterium
GCGCGCCGCCAGCACGACATCCATGCCGTCCTGCGCGCAGGCTCGCGCCAACGCCGCGCTCAACCCCGCTCCGGCCCCGACGATCAATGCGCGCTCGCGTGAAGCCATGACCCCGCCTCCTGTCAAACCGATGCCGCGCGATATGACGCCGGCGGTTATCGCGCGGAAAGCCCCTGCGACTCCAGTCCTAAACGCCGTGTCTCGGCTGTGATCGTGCGGCACCCGCCGTTGCGATCCCGGCGACGACCGGCGACCCCCAAGATGTGCCGGGTTTCCTGCCCGGCCACTCAACTAATTGTTTCATTGGACACAAATCTCCCCGTCATGACGCTGTACGATTCGCGCCGGCGACAGATGATTTGATCGTGTACTTCAAGCTAAAGAATAAATTCGGCGTATTATTAACACATGAAAAAGAGGGAGCCCATCGCAGTCGGTGAATAAAGATATTTTACTGACTTGTGCCCCTCGCGGCATTGCCTGAGACCGCAGGTTGACAACCTGATGAGTGGCTGAATATAGTCGGACAGCATTTTCCCCGCCCCGCCCGGGCGCCCCCACGCAACAGACCCGGGACGGCAGACCGTTCTAGCCCTTCTACCCGCTTGAGACGGCGTCGGTCGCCGGTCACGCGGCGGCGTGCTTTGTGCCAACTACAGGGAGACGCATGCGGTGAAGCTGCGCAACACGATCGGGCTTTCTCTCGTGCTCTTGGTGGCCTCGGTGCCGGCGATGGCTAAAGAGACCCAACCCGACCATCACCACACCGCGCCGCACCTCAAGTCCAAATCCGGCAAAGGAGGAACGCCGGAAGGCAAAACCGCCGCAGCGCGCCACGCTGCGCGCGCCAAGACCGCCGCAGCGCGCCACGCTGCGCGCGTCAAGACCGCCGCAGCGCGCCACGTTGCGCACGCCAAGACCGCGGCTCGCGCCGCATCCCGGCGCCGGCACGCACGCCGGGAGAGCGCACAGCAGCTGCCGCCACCCGATCGGTATATCGGCCCGTACCGCGTCGTCGGGCAGCGCGAGGTCGGCTCCGCTGCGTGGTATGGCGGCTGGCATCTCGGCCGGCGGACGGCGAGCGGCGAGCGTCTCGATGCGATCCATGCAACCGCCGCGCACCGCTCCCTGCCTCTCCATTCGCTGGTGCGCGTGACGAATTTGAAAAACGGACGCTCGGTCATCGTGGCGATCAACGACCGGGGGCCGGTCAGCCGAGGGCTGTTGATCGACATGTCGCCAAAAGCGGCGGAAGACCTCGACATGATCCACGACGGCATCGCGAGCGTCGCGATCGATCCGATCGCCCCGGTGGCGCCGCAGCCGCCGGCGCAAGGACGCTAGACCACAGGTCGGTCAGATCGCCGTATATCCGCCGTCGACCAGGAGATCGCTGCCGGTGACGAAACTGGCGGCATCGCTGGCGAGAAACACCGCCGCGCCGGCGAGCTCGTCGGGCCGGCCGAGGCGGCCGGTCAAATGCCTTGGCCCGAGCTGCTGGTTCGCCGCGGCGAACGAGCCGTAGCGGCGCAATGTCCGCTCGGTTTCGACCGCGCCCGGCGACAAGGTGTTGACCCGGATATTCTGCGCGGCGTGGTCGATCGCCATGACCTTGGCGAGCTGGATCAGCGCCCCCTTCGTCGCGCAATAGGCGGCCCGCCCGGCGCTGCCGACGCGGCCCAGTTGCGAGGCGATGAAGATGATCGACCCGCCGCCGCCGGCGATCATCGACGGCAGAACGGCGCGGCTCAGCAGAAACGAGCCGGTCAGGTTGATGTCGAGCACAAGCTGCCAATCGGCGACGGCGACATCGACGACGGTGCCGCTGGGATCGTGCGGTGCGGCGCCGCTGACCAGGATGTCGAGCCGGCCGAAAGCCTGCCGGGCGGCCGCGGCGGCGGCCAGCGTCTGGTCTTCGCGGGCGACATCGCAGGCCTGTGACAGCGCGTGCCCGCCGGCCTCGGTAACGAGGCGGGCGGTCTCTGCCGCCGCCGCCGGATCGATGTCGACGCAGGCCACGGCCGCGCCGGCCTTGGCGAAGGCGACCGCGATCGCCCGGCAGATGCCGCCGCCGGCGCCGCTGATCAGCGCCGCCTTTCCCGCCAGTTCCGTGCCCATCAGCCGTCTCCTGTCGCCAGACAATTCCGCCGCGCCGGCACAAGCCGGGGCCCGCGGCTCAACGGTCGCAGGCGCGGATCAGTGGGTCCCGGCCGTCGCCGTGACAGCGACCGTATGGTGTCTCAGAGAACGAGGTCGGTGCGCGGATCGATCAGGTGCATGTGGTTGAGGTCGGCGACGAGCGGCATCATCTCGCCGGCATTGCCGGCGGACCGGGGATTGACCCGGCCGCAGATCTCGACCCCGTCGACGACGAAATACACCATCGTCTCCATGCCCATCGGCTCGACCACGTCGAGCAGAACCTCGAACGGAACCCGGCCCGGGGGCAGTTCGGTGCGCGTCTCGATGATGTCCTCGGGGCGCAGGCCGAAGATCAATTCGCGGCCGGCATGCGGGCGATAGCGCGCGGTGCGGTCTTCCGGGATCGGGAAGATCAGCTTGTCCGACAGGCGCACGCTGAGACCGCTGCCGTTCGCCACGAGCTGGCATTTGAGGAAATTCATCGCCGGCGAGCCGATGAACCCGGCGACGAAACGGGTCTGCGGCGCGTGGTAGACATCGTACGGCGAACCGATCTGCTCGATCCGCCCGAAGTTCATCACAACGACCCGATCGGCCAAGGTCATCGCCTCGATCTGGTCATGCGTGACGTAGACCGTGGTAACCGTGACCTTCTGGTGCACCTTCTTGATCTCGGTGCGCATCTGCACGCGCAATTTGGCGTCGAGGTTCGACAGCGGCTCGTCGAACAGGAACACCTTGGGGTTGCGCACGATCGCCCGGCCCATCGCAACCCGCTGGCGCTGGCCGCCCGACAGCTGCTTCGGCTGGCGCTGCAGAAGCTCGGTGATGTCGAGGATGCGCGCGGCGTTCTCAACCCGCTCCTTGATCTCGGGCTTCGGGAGCTTGCGCAGACGCAAGCCGAACGACATGTTCTCGAACACCGTCATATGCGGGTAGAGCGCATAGTTCTGGAACACCATCGCGATGTCCCGGTCCTTTGGCGGCACGTCGTTGACCAGCTGGTCGCCGATGTAGATTTCG
>DATLTH010000238.1:0-3793 GCA_035533695.1 Allostellaceae bacterium
ATAGGACTGGTAGGTCGAGATGCCCATCTTGGACATCACCTTCAGGATGCCCTTGTTGAGCGCCTTCAAATAGTTCTTCTGCACCTGCTCGGCGCTCAGCGGCAGACCGTTTTCGGTGCGGATCTGATCGATCGTCGAAAACGCGAGATAGGGGTTGATCGCCTCGGCCCCGTACCCGGCGAGGACGCAGAAATGATGCACCTCGCGCGCTTCGCCGGTCTCGACGACGATGCCCGTTTTGGTGCGCAGCCCCTGGTGGATCAGGTGATGGTGCACCGCCGAGGTGGCGAGCAAGGCCGGGATCGCCACCAGATCGACCGAGACCGCGCGGTCGGACAGGATCAGGATGTTGTGCCCGGCTTCGACCGCCGCGGTCGCCTCGGCGCACAGCCGGTCGAGCGCCGGGGCGATGCCGTCCGCCCCCTGCGCCACCGGCCAGGTGATCTCCAGCGTGTCGGTCTTGAAGTGATCGACCAGGTGCTCGATGTTGCGGATCTTGGCGAGTTCGCCGTCGCTCAGGATCGGCTGCGCGACTTCGAGCCGATGGTGGGTCCCGACCTCATGCGACAGGAGGTTCGGCCGCGGCCCGATCATCGAGGTCAGCGACATCACCAGTTCTTCGCGGATCGGGTCGATCGGCGGGTTGGTGACCTGCGCGAAATTCTGCTTGAAGTAGTTGTAGAGCAGCTTCGGCCGGTTGGAGAACGCGGCGATCGGCGTGTCGGTGCCCATCGAGCCGACCGGGTCGTCGCCGTCGCGCGCCATCGGTTCGAGGAAGAACTGGATATCCTCCTGGGTGTAGCCGAAGGCCTGCTGCAGATCGAGCCGGGTCGAGGGGTCGTTGGACACCGCCGGCACCGCCGCCTCCGGCGCCTCGGGCAACTCCGCGAGCTTCCACTGGGTCTCTTTCAGCCACGCCTCGTAGGGATGCTCGGCGGCGAGCTTCGCCTTGATCTCGGCATCGTCGATGATGCGGCCCTCTTCGAGGTCGATCAGCAGCATCTTGCCGGGCTGGAGCCGCCATTTGCGGACGATCTTCTCCTCCGGAACCGGCAGCACGCCGGATTCCGAGGCCATGATCAGATGGTCGTCGTCGGTGACGATGTAGCGGGCGGGCCTGAGGCCGTTCCTATCGAGCGTCGCGCCGATCTGGCGGCCGTCGGTGAAGGCGATCGCCGCCGGCCCGTCCCACGGCTCCATCAAGGCCGCGTGATATTCGTAGAAGGCGCGGCGCTCCGGATCCATCAGCGGGTCGGCCCACGCTTCCGGGATCAGCATCATCATCGCGTGCGCCAACGAATAGCCGCCGCCGATGACCAGGAGTTCGAGCGCATTGTCGATGCACGCCGTATCCGATTGATCGGGGCCGATCAGCGGCACCATCTTGGCCAGATCGGCGCCCAAGAGATCGGACGACATCGCCTGACGCCGCGCCGCCATCCAGTTGACGTTGCCGCGCACCGTGTTGATTTCGCCATTGTGGCAGACGAACCGGTAGGGATGCGCGAGGCGCCAGGAGGGAAACGTGTTGGTCGAGAAGCGCTGGTGCACCAAGGCCAATGCCGAGACGGTCAGCGGGTTGCGCAGATCGTCGTAGAAGCTTTCGACCTGCGGCGCCAGGAGGAGCCCCTTGTAGACCACGGTGCGGGTCGAGAACGACGGTATGTAAAGCTCGCGCAGCGCGGGCATCTTCAGATGGTCGGCGAGCTTGCCGATGCTGTTGAGCGCCTGCTTGCGGATCACCAGGATCTTGCGCTCGAAGGCGTCCTGATCGGCGATCTCGGGGCTGGCGGCGACAATGGCCTGCGCGATAAACGGCATCGACTCGACGACCGCGGCGCCGAGCCCCTTCGTGTCGACCCCGACATCGCGCCACGCGACGAGCCTCTGCCCCTCGGCATGGATGAAATGCTCGACATGCTGCATCGCGACGGCGCGCGCCTTCTCGTCCATCGGCAGAAAGCACATCGCGACGGCGTAGCTTCCGGGCGTCGGCAATTCGAGGCCGCGCGCGGCGCTCCAATCGCGCAGCAAGGCGTCGGGCATCTGGATCATCACGCCGGCGCCGTCGCCCATCAGCGGATCGGCGCCGACCGCGCCGCGATGATCGAGATTGACCAGGATCTGCAGGCCTCGCCGAATGATCTCGTGCGATTTTCGGCCCTTGATGTTCGCGACAAAACCGACGCCGCACGAATCGTGTTCGTTGCGTGGATCGTAGAGACCTCTGTCGCGCCGCACTGCCATCCTTGTCTGCTCTTTCACGCGGCGGCCGCCGCCGCACTCTCCCGGTCGGCGAACGCAGGTCGCGATCCGCCGTCTCGCCAGTATGCATGACTTAATCGGGGAACGCGAATCGAGCGTGCGGTTTCGGGCGAGATTTTCGCTCGATGATAGGTCAGCGATGCTGCTTCGTTAGTCAGCCGGCGCGCGGGGTTGCGCAGGCTGAGACCGATGGCGGGCTGCGCAGCGTCTGCAACACGACGCAGTAGCGCTCGGTCAGCCTGAGCAGTGTGTCGATCCTGTCCTGCGGCTCGTCGGTATCGAGCTCGAAGGCGAGGCGGATCGCGCCGAAGCCAACGGGCGCGGTGCGTTCGACCCCGAGCGTGCCGCGGAAGTCGAGATCGCCCTCGGCGCGCACCTGGCCGCCCTGGAGGCGAAATTCGAGCGCGGTCGCGACCGCCTTCAGCGTGACGCCGGCGCAGGCGACGAGCGCTTCCAGCAGCATGTCGCCGGAACAGGCCTCGAGCCCGCTGCCGCCGGTCGCCGGGTGCAATCCGGCTTCGACCAGGGCACGCCCGGTCTCCACCTTGCAGACAATGGCATCCCCGGCAAGATCGCCCTCGGCCCGCAGCGTGACCACCGCCGCCGCCGGCTCGTCGCGATATCGCACCTTCAATGGCGCCTGCAATTCGCGCAATGCCGTCGCGTCCATCCCCACCTCGCCCTTTCGATTGTCATTGCGAGCGCAGCGACGCAATCTCGCGCCGGACTCGCTTGGCCAAACGAGATTGCTTCGTCGCTTCGCTCCTCGCAATGACAGTGTGAAGGGAACGCCACATGGGACCGCTCGCGGGGGTCAAGATTATCGAACTGGCCGGGATCGGCCCGGCGCCGTTCTGCGCGATGCTCTTGTCGGACATGGGCGCCGAGGTGATCCGGGTCGACCGCGCCGCCAATGTCGGGCATGACATCGGCCGCGAGGGCGAGGACCCGCGGTTCGGCCTGTTGCAGCGCGGCCGGCGCAACATCGCGGTCGATCTGAAGAACCCCGAAGCGGTCGCCGCCACCTTGCGGCTGATCGACCGGGCCGATGCGCTGATCGAAGGGTTTCGCCCCGGCGTCATGGAGCGGCTCGGCCTCGGCCCCGACATCTGTCTCGCGCGCAACAACAAGCTCGTCTACGGCAGGATGACCGGCTGGGGCCAGGACGGGCCGATCGCCCACACCGCCGGCCACGACATCAACTACATCGCGCTGTCGGGGGCGCTCCATGCGATCGGCGAGCCGGGCGGCCCGCCGGTGCCGCCGCTCAATCTGATCGGCGATTTCGGCGGCGGCGCGCTCTATCTGGCGATGGGCGTCTTAGCCGGCATCATCAGCGCCCGCGCGACCGGCAAGGGCCAGGTCATCGACTGCTCGATGGTCGAGGGTTCGGCGTCGTTGATGATGATGATGTACGGCGCACTCGCCGCCGGTGCGTGGAACGAGGAGCGCGGTTCCAACCGCACCGACGGCGGCGCGCATTTTTATCACGTTTACGAAACGCTGGACGGCGAGTACGTCTCGGTCG
>DATLTH010000239.1:0-2430 GCA_035533695.1 Allostellaceae bacterium
TTTCGTTTATCATCTGATCGAAGTGATCCGGGCGCCGCTGCTTGGGCAAATGCCGCCCACCCTGTCTTACCTCTATCTTTGTACCACTGCGGTTGTCGGCTTCATCGTCACCACACTTGTGCTGCGGCCGTTTTACGACCGCATCGCCTATTGGTTGTGAGCCGTGGCATCGATCATTCTCGACAAGGTTTGCGTCGATTTTCCGATCTACGACCCCGACCGAAGCCTGCGAAAACTGCTGTTTCATAGCAAGGTCGGCGGGATCGTCAGAAGCGATGCGACGCGACGCAACCGCGTGACGATCCGGGCATTGGAGGATCTCTCGTTCGAGTTGAACGACGGCGATCGGCTCGGACTGATCGGGCACAACGGGGCGGGCAAATCCACCTTGCTGCGGGTGATGTCGCGCGGCTACCGGCCGTCGAGCGGCACGATCGGCATCGACGGCGAGGTCGCCTCGCTCCTGACGCTGGGGATCGGCTTCGATGTCGAGGATACCGGCCTCGAAAACATCTACACCGGATGCCTCTATCTCGGTCTGTCGCCGAGCCAGATCCGCGACAAGACCCAGGAGATCGCCGAGTTCACCGAGCTCGGCGAATACCTGCGGATGCCGGTGCGCACCTATTCGAGCGGTATGCAGGTGCGGCTGTCGTTCGCGATCGCGACGGCGCTCGACCCCGACATCCTGCTGCTCGACGAGGTGTTCGGCGCGGGCGACGCCCAATTCATGACGAAGGCGCAGCAGCGGATCGAAAAGTTGATATCGCGGGCCAGCCTGTTGGTGCTGGCCTCGCATTCGACGGAGATCCTGCGCCAGTTCTGCAACAAGGGGCTGCTGTTGCACTCGGGGCGCATCGAAGCCTTCGGCGACATCGACAGCACGCTTGCCGCCTATGAAAAATGGGTCGCCACCGGCTGAGCCTCTGCCGTATCCTGCGGCGATGAGCGCCACCACCGAAAGCGCCACTGCCGAAATCGTCTTCGAGCGCGTGCTGTTGCCGCACCGCTCCCTGCCGCCGCGCGGCTTTCACGTCATGATGCTGCTATTGGGGCTGATCAGCCTCGTCGTCGGCATCGTGTTCTTATCGCTCGGCGCCTGGCCGATCTTCGGCTTTTTCGGGCTCGACGTCGCGGCGCTCTATGTCGCTTTCCGCCTCAGCTATCGCAGCGCTCGCCAGCGCGAGATCCTGCGCCTCGCCGGCGACGACTTCTCGGTCGAGCGGGTCGACATCTACGGCGAACGCCGCCTGTGGCGATTTCAGCCGTTCTGGCTGCGCGTCGTCTTGGAAGAACGCGCCGACCAATCGAACCGGCTCTCTGTCGCCTCGCACGGCAAAAGCCTTGTCATCGGCGATTTTCTCGGTCCGCCGATGCGGCGCGAGCTGGCGGCCAGCTTGCGCGCCGCCTTGGCGCGCTGGCATGCCGCCCTCAAGCCGCAGACGGGCGAGACGAGCGGCGCGCCGTAAGCGCCTTTAGCCGCCGGTGGCGGGTGCGGTATATTCGCCGTCCGTCACGTGCTTGCCCCACGAGGTGCCCTGGCCCTTCTCGCCGGCTTCCGACAACGCCAGATGCGCGAACAGGCGGTCGGGCGACGCGCCATGCCAGTGCAGCGTATCGGGTGGGATGTTGACGACATCGCCCGGGTTCAAGACCTGCGGCTTCTCGCCTTCGAAGCAGATGCGGCCGATGCCGCTGAGGCAGTAGAGCGTCTGGCCAACCGGATGGCTGTGCCAGGCGGTGCGGGCGCCCGGCGTGAAGGTGACAACCGATCCGCCCATGCGCGAGGGCGCTTCGGCAACGACGACCGGGTCCTGGAACACCACGCCGGTGAACGTCTCGGCGGCGCCTCGTCTGGTGTTGCGCGATCCGGCGCGAACCACTCCGGCTTTGACTGGCATGGCTTTCTCCTTTGGCTGGTGATGCGTCCAGTCTACAACTGAACAGGCGATGGGCGACAGCGGCAGAATACGGGTCGGCATTGGCGGCTGGGTCTACCCGCCGTGGCGCGGCGCCTTCTACCCGAAGGGGCTGCGCCAGGCGGAGGAGCTCGGCTTTGCCAGCCGCCAGGTCACCGCGATCGAGATCAACGGCACCTTCTACCGCATCCAGACCCCGGCGAGCTTCAAGAAGTGGCATGACGAGACGCCGGACGATTTCATGTTCTCGTTGAAGGGGCCGCGGTTCCTCACCCATCGCGGCGAACTGGCGACCGCGGCGCCCTATATGGAACGATTTTTTGCCAGCGGCCTCCTCGACCTCGAGGACAAGCTCGGGCCGATCCTGTGGCAGTTCGCGCCGACGCTGGCGTTCGATCGGGCCGATTTCGCGGCGTTTCTCGACCTGCTGCCGGCCCAACGCGACGGCCGCGCGCTGCGCCATGTCGTCGAGGTTCGCCACCCGAGCTTTCGCACGCCGGAGTTTGTCGCG
>DATLTH010000240.1:0-5211 GCA_035533695.1 Allostellaceae bacterium
CTTTTTTGGCGATCAGGTCTTCCACCAGTTTCACCTGCTGCGCCGGATCGACATTGGCCGGCCCGATCATGGAGGCGTCCACGCCGAACCGGCTGCCGGCCTGCTTCACTCCCCTTTCGAGCAGGTTGAACCAAGGGATGCCGGCGATCTTGACCACGACCACCATGGTCTTCTCGGCCGCCGCGGCGATCCGGGGCAAACCGGTTGCACCGGCCAGGGCAGCCGCCCCGGCCAGCTTGAGCGCTTGGCGTCGTTGCATTTTCGTGTGTTCCTCCCGTTCTGGGCGGCACTATATGGCGACCCCGGCAGGAGTCCAGCCGTCCACCTTAGGATGCCGCATCGGTTTCGCCGGTCGGAAAGTCGACGCCCTCGTAGAGTTCCGCGAGCGGAATTTCGGCGCCGATCTCGGGCATGCCGAGAACCCCGTCTCCGGCGATCACCCGGCCCAGCCACTCGTTGCCGGAGCGCATGAACACGGTGGCGGCCGGCCGATCCTGCTCCAGCATGACATAGCGCCGGATGGACGGCGTCTGCCGATACTCCTCGTTCTTGTCGATCCGATCGACGAGCCCGGTGCTGTCGGACAGCACCTCGAAGACTACGACAGGATCGCGCACCACCTTGGCATCACGCGCAACCGGGGAGCAAACCACTAGCGCGTCCGGGTATCTGATGTGCCCGATGACCTCGACCTTCATGTCGCTGCCGAATACTCGGCATGGCGTACCCCGCAACCGCCGTTGCAGAGCGCTCGTTATATTGACAGAGATCGTGTTGTGCGCCGCGGTTCCCCCCACCATGGCGAGCGGCTGAAAGCCGTCGAACTCGTATCGCAGCTCCTGCCGCTCCTCCCAGGCGAGGAACTCCGACAGCCGCATCGGCCGGCGCAGCGGAACATTCATGGTCGATTCCTCTTCCATCCCCGCAGCTTGACACGATTTCCGGCGGCCCGCAGCATGAATGCCAAAACACTGGGGGATCGTCGGATGAACGGCAAGGGGCGGCGGCTTGGCCTGGCGGCGGTAGCGGTTGGAGTGACCCTGGCTTTCGCCCTGCATCCGCCGGCCGGCAAAGCGGCTCCCGCGGCGCACCCCTTCACGCTCGGCTATTCGGTCGGCTTCCTGACCGACCCGTTCCAGGCCATCCAGGTGAACCTCACCATGGCCGAGGCCAAAAAGGCCGGGATCAAGACCTTGCCGGTGGCCAACGCCAACGGCGATGCCGGCAAGCAGATCACCGACTTCCACAACCTGATCGCCGAGGGTGCGCAGGGCATCATCGTGGTCGCCCGCGACAGCGACGCCATCGTTCCCGCGCTCGATTTCGCCGCCGGCAAGCACGTGCCGGTGGTCTCCATCGACATCGGCCCGGCCGGCGGCAAGGCCGCCATGATCGTGCGCGCCGACAACCTGCGCATGGGCGAGGATGCCTGCCAATCCATGGGCAAGGCGCTCGGCGGCAAGGGCACGGTGCTCTCGCTGATGGGCGATCAGGCCACCATCAACGGCCGCGACCGCACCAGCGGCTTCAACGAGTGCATGAAGAAGAATTTCGCCGCCATCAAGGTGATCCAGGAGCCCACCTACTGGAAGACCGACAAGGCCACCGCGGTCGCGCAGACCGTCGTCACCTCGACGCCCAACCTCGCCGGCATCTACATGCAAAGCGATTCCGTCATGCTGGCGGGCGTGCTCAACGTGCTGAAGAGCGCGGGCAAGCTCAAGGAAGTCGGCCAGCCGGGACACATATTCCTGGTCAGCATCGACGGCACGCCGCTCGCGTTGCAAAAAGTCCGCGAAGGCTGGCTCGATGCGGCGATCTCGCAGCCGCTCGACCTCTACGTGAAATACGGCCTCCAGTACCTCGAGGAAGCGGTCGCCGGCCAGACTTTTCACCCCGGCCCGACCGACCACGACAGCCGCATCGTCGAGTTCAAGAGCAACCTGATGGATCTTCTGCCGGCGCCGGTCGTGACCAGGGCGAACGCCGCCGATCCAAAGCTCTGGGGCAACCAGGCGAAGGGCTGAAATCGCGCGGCGGGCGGGTTTTGCCGAACGGCGCGCCTCATTCCGTCGCCGAGACGATCGCGGTTTCCAAGCGGTTTGGCGCCAGCCAGGCGCTGCGCGAGGTCTCGATCGCGATCCCCGCCGGCGACTCGCGCGCGCTGGTCGGCCGCAACGGCGCCGGGAAATCCACCTTGGTCGGCGTGCTGACCGGCCTGACCGCGCCGGATTCGGGCCTGGTGCGCCTCGCCGGGGAGGACGCGCCAAACCTCGCCGAGCGGCGGCGATGGCGCGAGCGGGTCGCCTGCGTGTACCAGAAATCGACGGTGATCTCGACCCTTACGGTCGCGGAGAACCTGTTCTTGAACGCGCACCCGACCATCGGCGGCCGATGGATCAACTGGTCGGCGTTGCACCGCCGCGCTAAACGTGTGCTCGAAGAGTGGGGGCTCGAAATCGACGTGACCCTCGATGCGGCGCGCCTCTCGGTCGAGCAGCGCCATATCGTGGAGATCGCCAGAGCGCTGTTGCAGGGCACGCGCTTCATCATTCTCGACGAGCCCACCGCCGAACTCGAAGCGCGCGAGGTGGCGCGCCTGTTCGAGCGCATCCGCCATTTGCAGAAAGGCGGCGTGACGTTCCTCTACATCTCCCACCACCTCGAGGAGATTTACGAGGTCTGCCGCAGCGTCACCGTGCTGCGCGACGGCGCGGTGGTCGCCAATGCGCCGCTCGATGCCATGCCGAAGCAGCGGGTGGTCGCCGCGATGGTGGGCGAGGCCGAAGGCGCCGGGGCGCGGGGCCGCCGCGGCGCGCTGCCGGGTCGGGCTGCGGGTGCGGGCGGACCGGACGCGACACCCGCTCTGGAAGTGCGCGGGCTTCGGCTCGCCGACGCGGTGGAGAACGTGAGTTTTGCGATCGCGCCGGGGGAGTGCGTCGGCCTCGCCGGGCTGGTCGGCTCGGGCAAGGAGAAGGTTGCCGACATGCTCGTCGGCTTGCTGCGCCCCGATGGCGGCGAGATCGCGGCAGCCGGTGCCGTGCTCCGCCCCGGCCGGGTGCGCGATGCGCAGCGCAAGGGCATCGGCTACGTGCCGCGCGACCGGCACGCCCGCGGCATCGTGCCGCATCTCTCGGTGGCCGAGAACCTGACCATGACGATCCCCGAGCGGCTCGGGCCGGCGGGCGTCGTCTGGCCGGCGGAGCAGGCGCGACAGGCCGGCCGCATCGTCGCATCGTTGCAGATCGTGGCCGCCTCGACCGAGCAGCCGATCGGCGAATTGAGCGGCGGCAACCAGCAAAAAGCCGTGGTCGGACGCGCGCTCGCCTCGGCGCCGAAAGTGCTGGTGCTGGTGTATCCGACGCAAGGCGTCGACATCGCCTCGAAAGCGGCGCTGTTCGGCATCGTCGCGAACGCCCGCGCGGGCGGCACCGCCGTGCTGATCGTCTCCGACGATCTCGATGAACTGACGGTGTGCGATCGGGTGCTGGTCATCTTCAAGGGGCGGCTGGTTGGCGGGTTCGGCGCCGAGTGGGAGGACAGGGAACTGGTCGCGGCAATCGAGGGCATCGGGGCGCAATGACCGGGACCGTCGGCACCAGGGCGGTGTTACCGTTTGGCACCGGCCTCAGGCGCCGGGCCGCTTCCTTGCGGTTGCGCGAACTCACTCTCTTGCCGGCGATCGGGCTCGCCATGCTGGCCGGCGCGCTGGTGAGCGATGCGTTCCTGACCGCGGACAACCTGCTCAACATCTTGCAGCAATCCTCGGAACTCTCGGTCGTCGTGATCGCCGAGTCGTTGATCCTGATTGCCGGAAAATTCGACCTCTCGCTCGAATCGGTCGTCGGGCTTTCGCCGATGCTGGGTGCCTGGCTGATCGTCAAGGATACCGAGGTGGGCGGCTCGGGGCTCGGCCTGAACGGTTTTGCCGCAATCCTGATCGTGCTCGCCTCCGGCGCGGCGATCGGCGTCGTCAACGGCTTTTTGGTCGTGCGCATGCGGCTCAACGCCTTCATCGTCACCCTGGCCATGCTGATCCTGCTGCGCGGCATCACGCTCGGCCTGACGAACGGCAAGACGCTGTTCGGCCTGCCGCCGGAATTCCTCTATCTCGGCACCGCAAAATGGGCTGGCGTGCCGGTTTCGATCTGGATCGCCGCTCTGCTTTACCTGCTGTTCGGCCTTTTCCTGCGCTACCACCGGACGGGACGGGCGATCTATGCAATCGGCGGCAACGCCGAGGCGGCGCGCGCGGCCGGCATCCAGGTCGAGCGGGTCACCTGGGGCGTGTTCGTGGTCGGCGGCTTATTGTCGGCGCTGGCGGGTCTGATGCTGACCGGGCGGATTGCCTCGGTGGTGACGACGCAAGGCCAGAACATGATCTTCTACGTGTTCGCCGCGGCGGTCATCGGCGGCATCAGCCTGAACGGCGGGCGCGGGCGGCTGTTGGGTGCGCTGACCGGCGTGCTGCTGCTCGGCATTTTGCAGAACGTCCTGACCCTGGCCCAGATTGCCGCCTTCTGGATCGACGCGGCGTACGGGGCCATTATCCTGGTGGCGCTCATCCTCGCGCGCGTTACCGGCGGAACCGCGCAAGACGTGTAGGAGGCGAGCCGCCGGTCGAAACCGGCGTACATGGGCCGGAGGTGATGACCGATGCAAATGGCAGATATTTTGGCAATGCCGACGGTGCGGATGGCGTATTTCAAAAAGAAGGCGGAAGCCGTCATCACCGGCCTCGAAAGACCGATCAACGAGCACCTGCTTCGACTGGCGGCGATTGCAACCGACAATCCCGGCCACTGGCGGACCGAGGCGATCGGCTGGCTCGACGAAGTCGCGAATATCCGGCTGCGTCCGAACAATCGTCCCGGCAGCAGGGCCTGGTACTTCCGGATACTGTTCGACGAGCCGTTCGGCGGAGTGGAAGTCGCCAACGTGACGGGCCGGCTGCAGCGCTTGGCGAAACTGTATGGTGACCGGCTGAGAGAAGATGCCGACCCGGTGGAGCTGGCGGAACGCCTGCGTGCCTTTCATGACCGGTTTGCGTCGCGCTGTGCTGCGGGGGACCTCTCCGTCGATGACATCGCGACCATGGTGGATCGCTTCGCTGCCGGCCTGCCGTTGGCCGATGCAGCCGATTCGCTGCCGCCGTGAGCGAAGTGTCGCGCGCAGGGCAGGTGAGCAGGCGTTCGCCCTAGCCGCGGAACT
>DATLTH010000241.1:0-6020 GCA_035533695.1 Allostellaceae bacterium
GATCATGCTGATCACCCATGCGATGGGAGTGGTCGCCGAGACGGCGCAGCGGGTCGTCGTCATGTATGCCGGCAAGGTCGTCGAGGAGGCGAGCGTCGAAGAACTGTTTGCCCGGCCGCGCCATCCCTACACGCAGGGCCTCATTCGCTCGATCCCGCGCGTCGACAGGGCCGGTGAGAAAAGCCGCCTGGTGGCGATCCCGGGGGTCGTGCCGAGCCTTCTGGATCCGCCGCCCGGTTGCCGCTTCGCGCCGCGCTGCGGCTTTGCGATGCCGGTCTGTACCGCGGCGATCCCGCCGCTGCGCGCAGTCGCGCCGGGCCACAAAATGGCGTGCGTGCTGTGAACGCGGCGGCCAGCCCGGCCATCATGCCGCTGTTGCACGTCAAGGACCTGGTCAAGAACTTCCCGGTCAGGCACGGGCTGTTGTCGCGCGTCGCGGAGCAGGTCCATGCGGTCGACCATGTCAGCTTCGACATCGCGTCCGGTGAGACGCTCGGCCTCGTTGGCGAATCAGGTTGCGGCAAGTCGACCACCGGGCGCTGCATCCTGCGGCTGATCGAGCCGAGTTCGGGCGAAATCTGGTTCGCGGGCCGAGACGTAACGGCATTGACCGGCGCGGCCCTGCGTGCGCTCGCCCGCGATATGCAGATCATCTTCCAGGACCCCTATGCCTCGCTCGATCCGCGCATGACGGTCGGCGCGATCGTCGGCGAGGCGCTGATCATCCATCGCCTGACGAAGAGCCGGCATGAGTTCGAGGAGCGCATCGTCGAATTGCTCGAAACCGTCGGGCTCGGCGCCGACCACATGCGGCGCTACCCGCACGAGTTTTCGGGCGGCCAGCGCCAGCGGATCGGCATCGCCCGCGCCCTCGCGGTGTCGCCGAAATTGATCGTCTGCGACGAGCCGGTGTCGGCGCTCGACGTGTCGATCCAGGCCCAGGTGGTCAATCTGCTCGAAGATCTGCAGCAGAAATTCGGCCTGACCTACCTATTCATCGCCCACGATCTGTCGGTCGTCGAGCACATCTCGACGCGGGTCGCGGTGATGTATCTCGGCCGCATCGTCGAGATCGCGGCGGCCAGCGACCTCTACGCGGCGCCGAAGCATCCCTATACGCAGGCGCTCCTGTCGGCCGTGCCGATCCCCGACCCGTTGGCGCGGCGCCAGCGCATCCGCCTCGAGGGCGACGTGCCGAGCCCGATCCACCCCCCCGCCGGCTGCCATTTCCACCCGCGCTGTCCGAAGGCGATGCCGCGCTGCTCGATCGAGGTGCCGCAGCCGCAGGAGATTGCGCCGGGGCACAGCGTCGCGTGTCATCTATACTGAACGTCGAGCAACCCGACATTTCAAAAGGAGCTGCGCCGTGCAATCGATCGTCGGAACCTGGAAGCTGGTGGCCGCCGCTTCCCGCGACGCCAGCGGAAAACCGCTGCCCGTCCCGTATGGAGGCAAAGGAATGGGCCGCGTCATGTTCAATGCCGAGGGACGGATGATGGCCGTGACCTGCGACGGCCGTCCGCAGCTGCCGCCGGGCACGGAGCGCACCTACAACTCCTATTGCGGCAATTACACGTTTGACGGATCGCGGCTGATCACCAGGGTCGATGCCGCCTCGGACCCGACACGCATCGGCAGCGACCAGGTCCGCGGGGTCCGCTTCGAGGGGGACCGCATGATCCTATCCCCGCCGCCGCGACAGACCGCGGCGGGCGAAGAATATCGCGAGCTGACCTGGGAACGGATTTCCGCGGAATAGCTGGCCGCTGTCGACATGACGGCGGAGCGGCTTTTTGCTAGCATCGGGCGGCGCCCGGCCCGCGTCCCGCGGGTCTCGCCGCCACAGGATGGGGCGATGATGCGATGGTGACCGCTGCGATCTGGCCTGCTCTCGACTACAGCCGCGTGCCCTACCTTCTCTATCACGACCCCGACATCTACGCCGAGGAGCAGCGGCGGATCTTCCGCGGCAAGGTGTGGAGCTATCTCGGCCTCGATGCGGAAATCCCGAAGCCCGGCGACTTCCGCGCCACCTATGTCGGCGACACGCCGGTCATCGTCAACCGCGACGCGAAGGGCGAGGTGCACGCCTTCGTCAATCGCTGCGCCCACCGCGGCGCCTTGGTGCGGCGCGAGCTGTCGGGCAACGCCAGCAACCACATCTGCATCTATCATCAATGGTGCTACGGGCTCGACGGCGGCTTGACGGCGATCCCGTTCCGCCGCGGCATCCGCGGCCAGGGCGGGATGGCGCCGGATTTCGACATGAGCGCGCACGGGCTGCGCCCGCTGCGGGTCGGCGCGGTCAACGGGGCGTTGTTCGGCACGCTCGACCCCGATGCCGAGCCGCTCGAAGACTATCTCGGGCCCCCGATCCTCGCCCAGCTGCGGCGCCTGCTCGACCGCCCGGTGCGGGTGCTCGGCTACAACCGCCAGCGCATCCGCGGCAACTGGAAGCTCTATGCCGAAAACACCCGCGACAATTACCATGCGAGCCTCCTGCACGAGTTTCTGGTGACGTTCGGGCTCGACCGCTCGACCCAGGTGGGCGGGGTCAAGATGGACCACCGCCACCGCCACAGCATCACCTGGGCGGAGGCGGACACCGACGACGACATCGCCCAGCAGGCTTATGCCGACGCCGGGGTGCGCAGCAATTTTCTGTCGTTGCAGGAGCCGGACCTCGTCACCTTCCGCCCCGAGCGCGCCGACCGGCTGAACCTCGTCGTGACCTCGGTGTTTCCCTCCTCGGTGTTTGTGCAGATCAGCAACAGCCTCGCGATCCGCCAGATCCGCCCGCGCGGCGTCGATGAGGTCGAAGTATTTCAGACGATGATCGGCTACGCCGACGACACGCCGGAGATGAATTTGCACCGGTTGCGCCAGGCCAACCTCGTCGGGCCGGCCGGGCTCGTTTCGATGGAGGATGGCGAGGCGATCGAGATCGCCCACCGCGCCTCCGGGCCCGATCGTGACCGCACCACGGTCATCGAACTGGGCGGCGGCGGCGTCATTTCCGACCGCGACTACCGGGTGCACGACGTGCCGTTGCGCGGCTTCTGGTCGTATTACGCCGAGTTGCTCGACATCGAACCCGCCGGCGCGGTGCGATGAATTTCGACCGTCTCGCCGTCTACGAACTGTTCGCCGAATACGGCGGCCTGCTCGACGAGGGGAAGTACGACGCCTGGCTCGGCCTTTTTGCCGACGAGTGTCAGTATCACGTCGTGCCGCGCGAGAACCACCAGCAGGGCCTGCCGGCGGCGCTGATCTACTGCGACAGCCGGGCGATGCTGGAGGATCGCATCCGCGCGCTCGGCGAAGCGAACAAATACAACATCCACACCGATCGCCACATCATCGGATTGCCGCGCATTGTCGCCGCGGCGCCGGGCGGGCTGCGCGTCGAAGCGCCGTTCGCCGTCTACCAGACCGACCAGGAAGGCGAGGCGCGCCTCTTCGCCACCGGCCTCTACCGCGACCAGATCGAGGCGGCGGGCGGCCGGCTGCGCTTCCGCGAGAAGGTGATCCTGCTCGACAATTTCGCGGTGCCGAGCCTCCTCGCCACCCCGCTTTAGCTTACGGCATGCTGCCGGCCGGGGATCGGCCGACGACGGCGATCAGCGGGTCCTGCTCGTCCTCGATCCACTCGGCGAGCGGATGGGTCTCGATCGCTTCGAAACCGGCATTGCGCAAATAGCGCTCGACGAGCTGGGCGTGGCCGGAATCGTTGAGGCGGTGCCAGATCGCCACCGCCTTCGTCGGGAAGCAGCGGTTCGAGAAGCTGATCACGATGGGGCCGCCGGGGCGCAAGACGCGCGCGACCTCGCGCAAGACCGCGGCCGGGCGCTGCAGGTATTGCACGGAGACGCAGATCATCGCCGCGTCGATGCTGCTATCGGGCAGCGGCAGCGCGGCGTCGCGATTGAGGTTTTGCACAAACCGCCGGCCGAGCCGCGGGTTGGCCGCCAGTTCGGCCGCATTCATGCCGAGGCCGATCACCTCGGCGTATTGGGCATCGGATGGCAGGTGGCTGACCCAGCTGCTCATCAGGTCGAGCAAGACGCCGCCCGCCGGCAGTACGGTACGATAGAACCCGGTCAGCGCAGCCACCGCGTTGTCGTCGATGTGGTAGACGAGACGCGGCTCGTCATAAAAAAGCGCGTCGTCGTCCGGGTCGATTTTGGCGAACGCGCCTGGCGGCAATCCGAGCGCATCTTCCATCAAGACATCCTCGTCATTGCGAGCGGAGCGAAGCAATCTCGCGCCGGGAAGACTCACCCTACCGAGATTGCTTCGTCGCTGCGCTCCTCGCAATGACAACATACAGTCCGCGCGGCGGGCGCCGCACTCGCGACCCGTCGGTTGCCCTTGCACAGCGTTGCCGGGTCGGGTGAAATAACGCCGGCATCGAAGGGAGATTGGCGGATGAACAAGTTCACCTGCACGCTGATCGCCGGCGGCGAGGATTTCTTCTACGCGACGCTGGTTGCTGAGACCGGAAAGCAGGCGCGCGAACTGGCCGCCGGCGAAACCGGGAAGGGTTCGCCGCGGGACTGGACCGCCGCGGTCCTCGAACGGGATGTCCCCGGCCCGGCCCGCGTCCTCGATTCAGGCACTCGCGAAGCCTAGAAGGCAAATCGGCCGGCGACGAAAACGTAGCGGGAGGGTCGCATGAAAAACGGGTTCCGCGTCTACGATTCCGACACCCACGTGCTGCCGGCGGCCGAAGTCATCGAGCGCTACGTCGACCCCGATTTCCGCCCTCGCCTCGCCGAATTGGCGCCGTACCGGGTGGCGATCCGCCAATCCGCCGAACACTCCGGCGGCGGCCACGGCTACCGCGTCGCCCAGCAATTCTATCGCCGGATCCTCGGCGAGGCGGCGCCGCGCCCGGATCACAGCGGGCGCGAGACCACCTGGCGCGGCGTGCAATTGCCCCGCCCCGGTGTGCAGGACGACAACGCCGCCAACCGCATCCTCGACATGGACGAGGAAGGGGTGGACACGCATTTCCTGGTGCCGGGCGGCTGGACGGGCCTCATTGGGGTCGACGACGCCTCGCTCGAAACCGGGATGATCCGCGCCTTTCACCGCCACCTCGACGATTATTGCGGCCGCTATCCCGACCGCCTGAAGGGGCCGATCGTCGCCTCGACCCGCGACGTCGCCAGCGCGGTCGAGGAAATCCGCACCTGGGGCAAGTCAAGCTGGGCCGCCGCGGTCAAGCCGCAGGTCGACAAGATTCCGGTCGATCACCCCTCGCTTGAGCCGATCTGGCAGGCGGCCGCCGACCACGATTTACCGATCGTGCACCACAGCTCGACCTGGAACCCGCCCTATTATCCCGCGCACAACGATCTGTGGGACAACATCTTTCTCGGCCGCCTCGCCTCGCACCCGTGGGGCGCGATGCGTTTCGTGGCGGCGTTCATCGGCGGCGGCATCCTCGACCGCCACCCCAATTTGCGTTTCGGCACGTTGGAATGCGGCTTCGGCTGGCTGCCGTTCTGGGGACGGCGCATGGACGAGCAGTACGCCTATGTCGGCTCGACCGCCGAACTGAAGATGAAGCCGAGCGACTACCTGAAGAGCGGGCGCTATTTCTGTTCGATCGAGCACCAGGAGGGCGAGGACATGTACAACGCCGTCAGCCATTTTCTCGGCGACGGCGTGTTGATGTACGCCTCCGACTATCCGCATTCGGAATGCCAGTTCCCGCGCTCGATCGACAACGTCCTGGCCTGGCAAAGCCTCAAGCCCGAGACGCAGCAGAAGCTCCTTTGGGACAACGCCGCGCATTTCTACCGAGCGGCATGAAACCGGCTTTCGCGCCGCTCGGGCTGACCCCGCCTCATTCATTACATCGGCAGGGGATTAACCAGTCTACAACCATAGCGTACGACCATGCCGTAGTGCACCGCGAGGATCTCCCATACCTTACCCCAATCCGCGGCATTTGCGCGCTGGCAGTGCTTTTCTTTCACTGTCGATGGCTGCCATTCGGCAATGGCGGCGTC
>DATLTH010000242.1:0-3414 GCA_035533695.1 Allostellaceae bacterium
GTCAGGCTCGAGGACCTCGCCGAATACACCCTTCGCCTGACCCATATCTTCGAGAAGCACGGCACCTACGGCACCTGGTACGCGCACGCCTCGGTCGGCTGCCTGCACGTCCGCCCGGTGCTGAACCTGAAACAGGATCTCGGCGCCAGGCAGATGCGGGCGATCGCCGAGGAAGCCTTCGCGATGGTGCGCGAATACAAGGGCTCGCATTCCGGCGAGCACGGCGACGGCCTCGTGCGCTCGGAATTTCACGAACCGATGTTCGGCAGCCGCATCGTCCGCGCGTTTGAGGAGGTCAAGGACACTTTCGACCCGACCGGGTTGTTCAATCCGGGCAAGATCGTGCGGCCGTCGAAGATGGACGACCGCACCCTGTTCCGCTTCAAGCCGGGCTACCGGCAATTGCCGCTCGACAGCGCGCTCGACTGGTCGGACTGGGGCAGCTTCGCCAGCGCCGCCGAGATGTGCAACAACAACGGCGCCTGTAGGAAATCCGACCCGGGCGTCATGTGCCCGTCCTACCGCGCGACCGGCGACGAGCAGCACCTGACCCGCGGCCGCGCCAACACCTTGCGCCTCGCCTTGACGGGGCAGCTCGGTCCCGACGCGCTCGTCTCGGAGGAGATGCGCGACACGATGGCGCTGTGCCTCTCGTGCAAAGGCTGCAAGCGCGAATGCCCGACCGGCGTCGACATGGCGCGCATGAAGATCGAGTTCCTCCACCATTACAAAAAGCACCACGGGCTGTCGGCGCGCGACCGGCTCGTCGCCTATCTGCCGCGCTATGCGCCCTACGCGGCGCGGCTCGCGCCGCTGTTCAACCTGCGCAACCGGCTGCCGGCCCTGGCTGCGCTCGGCGAACGGATGCTCGGCCTGAGCGCGCGGCGGCAATTGCCCGAATGGTCGCCGCTTCCCTACCGCGGCGCGGCCGCCAGTGTCGCCGGCGTGCCGAACGAGGTCGTGCTGCTGGTCGATACCTTCAACCGCTATTTCGAGCCGGAGAATGCCCGGGCCGCCGAGCGGGTCCTGGCCCGTGCCGGCTACCGGGTCGCGACGCCGGAGCCGGCCGTCGGCCGGCCGCTGTGCTGCGGCCGCACCTTCCTCGCGGCCGGGCTGGTCGATGAAGCCCGCAACGAAGCCCGGCGCATGCTTGAGGCGCTGGCGCCGGCGATCGCTGCCGGAACGCCGATCGTCGGCCTGGAGCCTGCCTGCCTGCTGACATTGCGCGACGAACTCCCGGCGATTCTGCCCGGTGCCGCGGCGCAAGCGCTTGCTGCACACGCCCAGCTGTTCGAGGAGTTCGTCGCGAGCGAGCGAGCGGCCGGCCGCTTCAATCTGCCGCTCGCGGCGATGCCGGGCAAGACCGCGCTGTTGCACGGCCATTGTCATCAGAAGGCGTTCGGCACCGCCGATGCCGCCGCCAAGGCCCTACGGCTGATCCCCGAACTCGCCGTCGAGACCTTCGATTCGACCTGCTGCGGCATGGCCGGGTCGTTCGGCATGGAAGCCGAGCATTACGACATGTCGATGAAGATCGGCGAATTGGGCGTGTTGCCGAAGATGCGCGGCGCGGCACCCGAAACGCTGCTCGCCGCCTGCGGCACCAGTTGCCGTCACCAGATCGCCGAAGGCGCCGGCCGCAATGCCCGCCACATCGTCCGCATCATGGACGAGGCGTCGGCCGAGGGTCAGTCGGCGGCGAACCCGCCGCCCGGATAGCGGACCACCACGAGGCGGCTTTTCGGGATGATCCGATCCGCCAGGCTGATCGGGACGATGCCGCGCGGGCCGGCCCCGGGCTCGGCGATCTCGTAAATGAAGCCGCTGTAGTGGCGGGTCGCAGAGCCGAGCGTCTTGTAGCCGACGCAACCCACCCACCAGAATTCGGTGTGCGGTGTTCCCTGACGGGCGAACTGCCGGTCGACGATTTCGGCGGCGACCCCCTCGTTGCGCGTCATCGCTCGGGACTGATTCGGAAACAGGCTGTCTTGCGCCGGCGCAGCTTGTGTTTGGGCAGCTTGTGTTTGGTCGGCAGGCAGCTGCGCACACTGCGATTTCTGCAGGGCGAGGACATCCCGCTCGACGTCCGGCACCACGGAGGAGGCGATCTGCATGTCGACGGCCGGGGCGTCGCCGGTGTTCTCCAATGTGTAATGCGCGGCAAGACTGACGGCGTGGTCCTTGATGATCATCGGCCCGGCGAGCGACGGCGTCGCGTAAACCCAGGCGCGATGCTGAGATGCCGCCATCTGTTTCACCTGCGCTTCGAGCGCCTGGCGTTGTGCCTCGGCGGTATGCCATTGGCCTTCGGCGGTCCGCCACCGCATTGTCGAGAAACCCGCATAGGCCAACGTCGCCAGCAGCAGGATGCCGACGCAAGCGATCGCTGCGGCAGATCTGCCCTTCGCGCCCGGCTTTGCGTCGCCGGTTCGCGCGCCCGCCCGGTGCTGCGACGCCAGGATCAGCGCCAGCATGACGCCGACCGACCCGACAACAGCAATCAGGAACTCTTCCATCCGACGACCCACCGCATTGACGAAAGACCAACGATCCGCGAACTCAAGGTTCCGGCGATTACGGCGCAGCGCGACAAAAAATTCCGACCCTCAGTAGGATTTGCCGGGCGGATAGGTGTCGAATTTCGGCAATGCCGGGTTCAGATGGTCCCAGGGCTGGGCGCTCCTGACAAAGATGTCTGCGTCGGCCTGAAAGCCGCTCGGGTCGTCGAGCGTGCCGACCCTGAGTCCGACGATGTCGGGCCGGGTCGACACCTGGATGTAGAGGGGCGAACCGCAATCGCCGCAAAACGCGCGGGTCACCTCGTTGCCGCTGTCCGATTTCGAGACATGGCGCCTCGGCGTGCCCTTGGTGATGCGGAACAGGGCGGACGGCATCCGCATCGCGGCGACATAGGCGCTGCCGCTCGATCGCTGGCAATCGCGGCAATGGCATTGCAACGAGAACAATGGTTCGCCGCCGCTCTCGTAACGCACCGCACCGCACAAGCACCCACCCGTCCGGGTCGCCGCCATCGCCCGCCTCCCTGCCTTCCCTCGCTCGCGCGAGATTGCTTCGTCGCGCCGCTCCTCGCAATGACGGCTCTCTGTTGTCATTGCGAGCGAAGCGACGCAATCTCGATCGATAGACCGAGGGGGCCAGCGCCAATGTCAAGCGCCGCAGAAGGATCGGGAAGGCTGCCGCTCGCCGGTCTCGTCGTCATCGATTTCGGCCAGATTTTTCAGGGCCCCTACGCGACATTGCTGCTCGCCAAAAACGGCGCCGACGTGATCAAGATCGAGCCGCCGGGCGGCGAACCCTTGCGCCGCCGCGCCCGGCCGGGGACCAGCGCTACCTTGCCGTTCGCGATGCTCAACCAGAACAAGCGGGCGGTCACCCTCAATCTGAAGCATTCGC
>DATLTH010000243.1:0-2330 GCA_035533695.1 Allostellaceae bacterium
GTCGATATCGACAAGCCGTGGGGCCGCGAAGTGCTGGTGCGCACCGTCGCGACGGGGGTGTGCCACAGCGACCTGCACGTCGTGGACGGCGTCGGCCGCTTCCCGCTCGACCGGCCGATCGTCTTGGGCCACGAGGGCGCCGGCGTCGTCGAGGCGGTCGGCGACGGGGTGACGACGGTGCGTGTGGGCGACCATGTCGTCGCCTGCCTGTCGGGGTTCTGCGGCACCTGCCCGCAATGCCTCTCGGGCCACCCCAATCTGTGCACCGGCGGCATCGTCACAAGGCCCGACAGCGCGACCCCGCGGCTCTCGCAGAACGGCCGGCCGGTGCGCCAGTTCATCGGCATTTCAAGCTATGCCGAAAAGATGCTGCTGCACGAGAATTCGATCGTGCGGATCGACCCCGATCTGCCATTGGACCGCGCCGCGCTCGTCGGCTGCGGCGTCTTGACCGGGGTCGGCGCGGCGTTGCGCAGCTCGGGATTGCGGGCCGGACAGACCGTCGCGGTCTATGGCTGCGGCGGGGTCGGGCTGTCGATCGTCCAGGGGGCGCGGATCGGCGGCGCCCGCCAGATCATCGCGGTCGACATGTTCGCGCAGAAGGAGGAGATGGCAAAGCGCGCCGGCGCGACGCATTTTGTCAACTCAAGCGAAGACGACCCGGTGAAGGCGGTGCGCGCCCTTACCGGCGGGCTCGGCGTCGATCACGCCTTCGAGGCGGTGGGTGTCGCGAAACTCTGCCGGCAGGCGATCGAATCGCTGGCGATCCGCGGCACCGCGACGATCGTCGGCGTGTTGCCGCCCGACGCTGAGATCGCGTTCCCGTGGATGGCGATCCGCCCGGAATGCAAGGTGCAGACCTCGCGCATGGGCTCCAACCAGTTCCGCACCGACATCCCGAACTATCTCGAATTCTACCGCCAGGGCCGCCTCGACCTCGACGGCATGGTGACCAAGAGGGGCCGCCTCGGCGATATCAACGAAGCCTTCCGCGCAATGAAGGCCGGCGAAGTAGCGCGCACGGTGCTGACGTTCGACTAGGGAGGAAAATGATGATCAAGGTCAGCGTGCTGTATCCCTATAAGGAAGGGGTCAGCTTCGACATGAACTATTATCTCCAGAGCCACATCCCGATGGTGCGCGCCAGGCTCGGCGCGGCGTGCAAAGGCGCCGCGGTCGAGCAAGGGCTCGGCGGCGCCGCGCCGGGTACGCACCCGGCCTATATCGCCATGGGGCATTTGTTGTGCGATTCGGTGGAGGCTTTCCAGGCCGCATTCGCCCCGCATGCGACCGAGATCATGGCCGACATACGGAACTACACGGCGATCGAGCCGATCATTCAGATCAGCGAAGTCAAAATGTGATGACGGGTTGACGGGCCGGATATCACGTCGGCAGGCGCCAGCCGGCCTCTTTCGCGAACGCCTCGAAGAAATCGGCGTCGTAGGCGCGCTCCGGCGACCGGCGCACCAGTTCGTCGATCTTGTGCGCGTCCTCGCCGACAAGGATGCGCCAGCGATCGGCCTTGACCCCGTCGAGGATGATCGTCGCGGCCTGCGCCGCGCTCGTCGGCGCCTCGTCGTGGAAGCGGCGCTCGCGCTCGGCCACCAGCTTGCGGATGTCGTCGTCGGACAGGGAAGACGCGTCGCGGCCCATCGAGCCGACGCGCGCCCGCGCCTGGGCGATCTGCGTCGCGTCCATCGCATCCGCTTGGTTGCCGCTCTGCAATTTGCGCGAGTTGAGCGGGATCGAGGTGCCGATATGGCCGGGCATCACGACCGAGACCTTGATGTGCGGCGCATTGAGCCGCAGATCGGTCAGCAACGCTTCGCTGAAGCCTTTCACCGCGAATTTCGCCGCCGAATAGGCGGTGTGCGGCGTGCGCGGCCCGACCGACGCCCAGAAGCCGTTGACGCTGCTGGTGTTGACGATGTGCCCTTCCTCGGCCTTCAGCAGCATCGGCAGAAAGGCGCGGGTGCAGTTGTAGACGCCGCCCCAGCAGATGTTGAACGTGCGCTCCCATTCCTCGCGGCGGTTGGCGACCATGCTGCCGCCGCCGCCGATGCCGGCATTGTTGAACAAGAGATGGATCTTGTCGGTGGCGTGACGCTCGGCGACCTCGTCGCGAAACCGCTCGACCTGCGCGGCGTCCGACACATCGGCGAGGTGGGTCGTGACCCGCAGCCCCTGCGGCACGCCCGCCGCCTCGCACAAGGCCTTGGTCTCCGCCATCCCCGCCGCGGACACGTCGCACATCGCGACATTGCAGGCTTCCGCGACGAGCTGGCGGACGAGTTCCCGGCCCATGCCGCTGCCGCCGCCGGTGACGA